>JBFWRA010000021.1:0-12104 GCA_050249155.1 Isosphaeraceae bacterium
TATGGATCAGGTGGACCCCATACCGACATCGACGAATTGAGACGCCCATCACCGTGGCCATCATGGTCCCGGACAACTCGATCCCGCGCGCGTCCTCGTGGGCCCCCTCGATCTCGACTCCCTCGACGTTGGGGAACCGCTCGCGACGCCAGACCTCGGGGCGAAAACCCTCGGGATCGGCTGTTTTATCATGTGAACCGACGAATCGAAGGGCGGGCCCTGGGCCATCCATCACGAGCCTGGCGGCACCTCCGCTTCCATCGATGGCGAACGGCCCTTCACGGCCCAGGTCGATCAGCAGCGGCCGTGTCAATCGATACGTGCCAGGGGCGAGAACCAGGTGGCCGTCCCCGGCGTCCACGGCGTGCTGAAGGGCTGTGGTGTCATCCACCTCGCCGTCTCCAACGGCACCGAAATCACGCGCCTGACTCATCGGCGTTCTCCAAAACTCTGGAACGTTGATCGCAAAATACCGCGCCCGGCGAGCCGAACCCGCATGGTATCCCGCGGGTACTCGTACCGAAAGCCCTTGGGCCTGGTGATTGGGCTTTCCCCCCGGGGGTTGGTAAGATCGTCGCGTGAGGAGGCCGTCGCGGCCTCTCCGCCACTCGCTTGTCCTCGATGGAAACTCATCATGTTCGACCGCGCTTCGCGATCGTACCTCGCCGGGCCGCTGACGATCGCGGGTCTCATTTTCTGGGGGCTCCTGGCCCCGCCGCTCGCCAGGGGAGACCAACCCGCGGAGGGTGAAGGCAGGAAGTACCTCCTCGAAAGAGTCGACGACGCGGCCGTCGTGCAGCTTTACGCCGACGCCTTCTCCGCTCTGCCCTTGAGAGAGAAGCGGTTGATCTGGCACCTTTATCAGGCCGCGGTGGCCGGGCGCGACATCTACTACGACCAGCGATTCGCCCAGAGCCTGGCGATGCGCGACGTGCTGGAGGCCGTGATCCGTCATCCCGACGGAATCGATCCTGAGACGCTCGCCGAGATACGGCGTTACACCAAGCTCTTCTGGATCAACTCCGGCCCCTTCGACAATCTCACGGCACGGAAGTTTATCCTGAAATGCTCACCCGAAGCGTTCGCCGACGCCGTGAAGTCCGCGGTCGCGAACGGGGCGAAACTTCGGTTGGCTGAGGGCGAGACCCTGGAGGGTCGCCTGGCCGCCCTCAAGCCCGCCTTCTTCGACCCGAAGCATCAACCGATCGTGACCAACAAGAGCCCCGGGCCAGGGCTCGACATCCTCGCCGCCAGCGCGAATAATCTGTACGTGAACGTCACGATGAAGGACCTGGTCGGCTTCGAGGAGAAGAACGGCCTGAATTCTCGACTCGTGAAGACCCCCGAGGGCAAGCTCGTCGAACAGGTCTATCGCGTCGGCGGCATGTACGACGCGGAAATTCGCCGGGTGATCAGCCATCTCGAAGCGGCCAAGGCGTTCGCGCCCGAACCCACCGCCAGGGCCCTCGACGCTCTCATCCGATGGTACACCACCGGCGACGACGAGGATCGACGCGCCTACGATATCGCCTGGGTCCAGGACAAGGACGCCACGGTCGACGGCATGAACGGATTCATCGAAGTGTATATGGACGCGCGAGGCGTCAAGGGTTCGTGGGAGTCCGCCGTCTATTTCGTGAACCAGGAGAAGACCGGCGCGATCAAGACGCTAGCCTCGGAGGCTCAGTGGTTCGAGGACCACATGCCCTGGGACGTCCGCTTTCGCAAACCGAGCGTCAAGGGGATCACCGCCAACGCGATCGAGGTCGTCATCGAGACCGGCGATAGCGGACCGGTCACACCGATCGGCATCAACCTTCCCAACGATCAAAAGGTGCGAGAGACTTACGGCAGCAAGTCGGTCTCACTGGCGAACGTGATCGAGGCGGGGGACAAGGCGACGCCTGGAGCGTTCCGGGCCGAATTCTCATGGACTCCGGAGGAGGCCGCCCGCGCGGACCGTTGGTCGACTCTCGCGAGCGAGCTTCTGGTCAATATGCATGAGGTGATTGGACACGCCTCGGGAAAACTGAGTGAGCGACTGAAGGGGCAACCGCAGGAGTCGATCAAGGAATACTACTCGGCGCTGGAGGAGGGCCGGGCCGACCTCGTGGCCCTCTATTACATGCCCGACCCGAAACTCGCGGCGCTGGGCCTCATCGACGCCAAGGATCAGCCCGAGATGGCGCTGGCCGCCTATGAGGGTTACGCCCGGAACGCCCTGGTTCAACTTCGGAGAGTCCGCGAGGGGCACCAGCTGGAAGAAGATCATATGCGGAATCGCCAGATGGTCGTCCACTGGCTGATCGCCAACACCAAGGCGGTCGAGGTCCGCAAGCGTGATGGTAAGACGTATCACGTCGTCAACGACGCGCGGGAATTCCGCGACGGGGTTGGGCGGTTGCTTGCCGAGGTCCAACGGATCAAGTCGGATGGGGACTACGACGGCGCGAAGGCGCTTTTCGACACCTACGGCATCGGATTCGATCCCGCGCTTCGCGACGAGGTGGTCGGTCGCGTGTCGAAGCTCAACCTGCCCTCGTACACCGGGTTCGTGATGCCCAGGCTCGAGGAGGTCAAAGGGTCCGACGGCTCGGTCACGGATATCAAGATCAGCTACCCGATGGACTTGACCACCCAGATGCTGGAGTTCTCCGCGGCGTCGCGGGGGAAATGATCGAAGGGGTGATTCGCTCGAAAACGCGGACTCCCTGGATGCCTCGCGTGAGTTGGAAACTCGCCGAGGCACCAGGGAGTTCCCGGATTCCGGGACGTCGAGGTTCGCGCGGGCGAGCGATCAAACGCTCACGCGTTTGGCGCTTCGGCCCGCGCGCTTGCGGGCCTCGACGCTCAGGCTCTTCTTCCTCAATCGAATCTTCGAAGGAGTGATCTCGACCAGCTCGTCCTCCTCGATGTATTCGAGCGCGATCTCCAGGGTGAGCAGTCGTGGGGGCTTGAGCAGGACGTTCTTGTCGGAACCAGAGGCCCTCATGTTGGTCAGCTTCTTTTCCTTGCAGGGGTTCACGTCCATGTCCTCCCCTCTGGCGTTCTCGGCGATGATCATCCCTTCATAGACGTCGTCGCCGGGCTGCACGAACATCGTGCCGCGTTGCTGGAGACCGTCCAGTGCGAAGGCGACCGCCTGGCCGCGGACCATGCTGACCATCACGCCGTTGGGGCGACGCGGGACGTCCCCCTTGACCGGCTGGTAGCCGTGGAAATTATGGTGCATGATCGCCTCGCCCTGGGTGGCGCTCATCAGGCGGTTGCGGAGGCCCAGCAAACCTCGGGCGGGGATCACGAATTCCAGGTGGGCGTACGCGCCCTTGACGTCCATCCTCGACATCTCACCGCGACGGCCGCCCACCAGTTCCATGACGGGTCCCATTTGTCCGTGGGGCACGTCCACCACCAGGAACTCGTAGGGCTCCTGTTCGACCCCGTCGATCCGCTTGACGATGACCTCGGGCTTGCCCACCGCCAGTTCGTAGCCTTCGCGCCGCATCGTCTCGATGAGCACGGAGAGGTGCAGCAAACCGCGCCCGGAAACCTGGAACGAATCGCGCTCGTCGGTCGGTTCGACCCGAAGCGCCACGTTGGATTGCAACTCGCGCTCGAGCCGATCCTTCAGGTGCCGGGAGGTCAGGTAGGTCCCCTCGCCGGTCAGCGGAGAGTCGTTGACCGTGAAGTACATGCTCAGGGTCGGTTCGTCGACCTCGATCCGAGGGAGGGCGATGGGCTCGTCGATCGAGGCGATGGTGTCTCCAATGTCGACGGTGCCGAAACCGACGACGGCGACGACGTCCCCCGCCTCGGCCCGTTCGACCTCGGTCCGTCCCAGCTTGTCGAAGACCAGGACGCTGTCGACGGTCCCCTGGACCTGAACGCCTCCCGCTTTCAACAGGGCGGCGCGCATTCCTCGGGTGATTCGACCGGATTGGATCCGGCCGATCGCGATCCGGCCGACGTATTCGGAGAAGTCCAGCGTCGTGCAGAGCAGTTGAAGCGGGCCGTCGGCATCGACCAGGGGACCGGGGACTCGTTCGAGGATCAGGTCGAAGAGTGGCCCGATATCTCCGGATGTGGCCCTGGGATCGTGACTGGCGAACCCCGCCTTGCCCGAGGCGAAGATGTAGGGAAAATCCAGCTGGGCCTCGTCGGCCCCGAGTTCGACGAACGTGTCGAAAATCTCGTTGAGCACCTCGTTGGGCCGGGCGTCGGGGCGATCGACCTTGTTGATCACCACGATGGGGCGGATCTTGTTCGCGAAGGCCTTGCGGAGCACGAACTTGGTCTGGGGCATCGGCCCTTCGAACGCGTCGACCAGGACGAGGGCTCCGTCGGCCATCTGGAGGGTTCGTTCGACCTCACCGCCGAAGTCGGCGTGGCCAGGAGTGTCGATCAGGTTGATCTTGGTGCCGCGGTAGTCGATCGCGATGTTCTTGGCGAGGATCGTGATCCCGCGCTCGCGCTCCAGGTCGTTGGAGTCGAGAATTCGTTCGCCCTGAAGCTGATTGGCGCGAAAGTTACCGGATTGACGGAGCATCACATCGACCAGCGTCGTCTTTCCGTGGTCGACGTGGGCGATGATGGCGACGTTCCGGATGTCATCTCGTCGGGTCATGGGGTGTTCACAGGGTCAGGGCGGGAGGTGGCGGGCTCGGCGGACATGGACGTTCGACGGGCGCGAACGGTGGGTTCTATTCCCGTTGGATTCTAAGGAAGCGACCCGATTTCGACAAGGTCGGAACGTGGGCCCGCCCGTTCTCAGAGCAGAGGGGAGAGCAATCTCACGACGTTCTCGGTCAGTTCCCGCAGCCAGTTGGGTCGGGAGAGTCCGGCGCGGCAGTGCGCGGAGAGCGCGGTGAACCAGTCCTCGATCTCCACGATTCGCGCATGAGAATAGAGAAACAAGGCGACTTCATAATTGAGAAAGAGACTTCGCATGTCCATGTTGGCCGATCCGACGACGGCCACCTCGTCATCGATCAGGATCGCCTTGGCGTGAAGCATGCCGAGCCGGTATCGCAGGATCTTTCCGCCGGCCTGATGGATCTCTCTGAGATACCCGACCCTGGCGAGGTCCGCCGACCGATGGTTGGAGCGATGGGGGACCATGATCCGCACGTCGACCCCTCTTCGAGCGGCCATGTCCAGGGCCCTGGCGAGAATCTCGTCGGGGACGAAGTAGGGAGTCACGACCCAGATCCGACTCCTGGCCGAGAACAGCAGCGTGATCAACGACTCGTAGAGCGGGTCGCCTTCCACGTCGGGGCCGCTCGCCACGACCTGGACGGGAGTGAGGTCGGCTTCGCGTTGGCTCCCCGAGGTGAGGGAACGCGACGGGGATTCTGGGCTCGACGAGGGATTCTCGGCGGTGGCGAAGCACCAGTCCCACCAAAAAATTTCGTCGAGGTCGGCCACGGCGGGTCCCTCGACGACCATGAGCAAATCCTTCCAACGCCGGGGGTCGGGCAGGGGCCCCAGGTACTCCGCGGCGACGTTCATCCCGCCGGTCATGGCCACGCGGCCATCCGCCACGAGGATTTTCCGGTGGTTGCGCAGGTTGCTTCTGCCCCGAAACGGGACGTGAAGGACCGGCATGAAGAAGGCGAACCGACCGCCCGCGGCCTCCAGAGGGGCCATTGTGGATCGTCTCAGTCGCCAGGAACCAACCGAGTCGAGCAAGACCCGGACGTCGACCCCTTCCCTCGCCTTCCTGGCGAGTCGCGCCACGACGTTCTGAGCGACCAGGTCGTTGGACATCAGGTAGAGGGTGACGTGGATCGATCGGGTCGCCCCGTCGATGAACCGCAGGAGTTCCTCATAAGCCTCGACGCCACTGGTGATCAGCCGAACCCTGTTTGAGGCGGTGGCCGCGGGAACGCCGAATGACCGCAGGATCGACTCCGCCCCGACACCCGCGCGGGGAACCGACTCGCCCTGATCCTTCGAGTAGATATTCTGCTTCCGAAGGGCCAGCCGACGCATCTTTCGGCCACCCAGCATCAAATAAAGCGGAACCCCCAGGTATGGCAGCAACACAATGGTGAGCAACCAGGCGATCGTGCTCTGGGGTGGACGTTTCGATCGCAGAAGATGGGCGAGTAATAGCAGCGCCAGAACGAACCCCAGGACCGTGAGGATCTCGGAGAGCGGGAGAAGGTAGTCGAAGTGGAGGGCGTTGGGCATGACTGTCGATTCCGGGAACCGGACCGGCGGGGAATCTGGCCGGCGGCGTCCCTTCGATCACGGCTTTGGGGTAGGATGGGGGGGACGATCGTCTCCCGAGCGTTCAACGAGAAGACGGCTTTCCCGTCCCAGCGCCGGTGCGATCGTCGGCCACCTTCACGCAACGGAAGCCGGCATGGGTCGTGCCGCTATCGATCGCGGCCTTGCCTCGGGCCCCGGGAAGGTACCGTGTGCAATACATATCGCTACAAAGAAACGAGCCGCCCCGTTGGACTCGTTTCTCGACCCCTGGTTCCATCGGATCGTGACTGGATGGGGGGCCCGTCGGGTTGACCACTGGTTTCGAGCCGGTCACCTCGTAGCCGGGGCGATACCAATCCGAGCACCATTCCCAAACGTTGCCCGCCATGTCGTAAAGCCCAAAATCGTTTGGAGGATACGACGCGACAGGAGCGATTCCGACGAAACCGTCGACGGCGACGTTTTGGGAGGGGAACCGACCTTGCCAGTTGTTCACCCGCCATTTCCCGTCGGGCGTGAGCGCGTCACCCCAGACGTAGCGCTTGCGGTCGAGTCCTCCGCGCGCGGCGTACTCCCACTCGGCCTCGGTCGGAAGTCGTTTGCCCGCCCATTTCGCGTACGCCTCCGCATCCTCATAACACACGTGGACCACAGGCAGGTCGTCCTTGCCTTCGATATCACTCTCCGGTCCTTCGGGGTGCCGCCAGGAGGCCCCTCGCACGTAGCTCCACCAGGCGAGGTGGTTGTCCAGGGGAATGGCCTCGGCCGGGGGGGTGAAGACGATCGAGCCCGCCACGAGGTTTTCCGGGGGTGCCCCTGGGTACTGTTCCAGCGTCGGCGTTCGTTCGGCCAGGGTGACGTAGCCGGTCGCCTTGACGAACTCGGCGAACTGGGCGTTGGTCACCTCGGTTCGATCCATCCAGAAGCCGTCGAGGGTGACCAGGTGGACGGGTTCGGCGTCTCCTCCCGGCGCCTCCCCGTATCCCATCCAGAAGGTACCGCCGGGAATCCAGACCATCCCCTCCGGCGTCAAGCCGCTCGGAACGCGTTCGTTCGTGCGGATCGGCGAGGTTGTCTCCTCCTGATTCGTTCGAGGCTGAGTGGGCGTTTCCTGGCTGAGGCAGCCGCATGACAAAATCAGCGCGAGCGCGGCGGCTCGAATGGTGGGAACTCGTGATTCTCGGCGGTCAAACACGGCTCGACCTCATCGGGAACGGGAGTCGGATCGTCTCGCGTGGGCTTCGCGACGTTCGAACCGCCGGGGGAGACGGGATTGACCGACACCGCGGGGGGACTCGGCTCGACCGGGTCTCGGGAACGACCATCACGCGATGTACGGCCTGTTCCTCAGTATCACCACGACGCTTGCCTTTTGCAACGCGGCGGACGTTGACCGCGACGTCGAGTTCGATCGTTCGAAGCGGATGAGTCGGCTCGTTGCCCCCTCAGGACGGGCTCCGCGGAGACGTCCTATGAGTTGATCAGGGTCTTTCTCGCCCCGGGTTCGCGAGGGCTCGACCCACGGGCCGGCTCTCGCGCGGCTTGACCCTGGCGCGTGCCACAACGTCCGAGGAAACTGTGATGCGTCCGAACTCCCGCTCGCGCGACCGTCGCGGGACGGTCCTTCCCATGCTCGCGGTCTTCATGATCGGACTCTTCGGCGCGGTGGCGCTCGCGGTTGACGTCGGGATGATCGCCGTCACGAGGACGGAGACCCAAAACGCCGCGGATGCCGCCGCGATGGCGGGTGCCCGAACGCTTAATGGAGACTCGGCCAACGGCTACAACCAGTCTCGGGTCCTCCCCAACGCGCGAGCCGCCACGGCGGTCAACACGGTCAAGGGGGAACCGATCGCCAACAGCCAGTTGACCGTCAGCGTCGGTTCCTACACCTACGACACGTCCACGAACGGATTTCGGACTCATCTGCCAGCGGCTTCCTGGGATACGCCCAACCTCGTGCAAGCGCGCGTGACATATTCGGGTCAAAACCTCTTCGCGAGAGTCTTTGGTCTGAACACCTTCAACGCCGACGGAACCGCGGTGGCGGTCCACCGCCCCCGAGACGTGGCCGTGATCCTCGACATGTCCGGCTCCATGCGGTTCGATACGCTGCTGGGAGTCGACTACTACAGTTCTCGGAGCGAGTCGAGAAACCCCGAGACCGTCTACCCCCAGTTTGGCCATTACGCGTCGAATAGTTCCAATCTCTTCACCACCTCGACGAGCAGCACGATTGGGAATAACACCTTCGGCCAGGCCAACGTGACCGTCGACACGGCGTCCGGCCCCGCCATCGTGAGCGACTATTACCAGAACGCGCAGGGCTCTCCCGCGGTCAACGCCTTCACGCCCGCGCCGGACAGCTACGCGACGGCTCCGGCCGGGGACGATTATCTCAGCCGCAGGTCGTCGCCCTCGAACACGGCCCGGACGGTCCAGGAAATCACCAACGGATCGACCTTCAACGGCTACACCGCCTCGCCCTACTCGGGATACTCCGGTTCGCCTGTTTCGGAATTCGCGGGATACACGCAGGGTCCAAGATACTGGGGCAAAACGTTTTTCATCTGGCCTCCCGACCCGCGTTCGGCCAACGACTGGCGCAGGAAGTTCTTCCGATACTGGGGGACTTCGACGGGCATCGACGACAATCGAGAACTCTGGGATTCGTCGGGTAACTGGCGCGCTCCGGGATCGTCCTACTACTCCATCAATTACTCCGCGATTCTAGCCTGGATCAAGAGCGCTCCGAACCCCTTCCCAAGTCGGCTTCGGGCGGGCCGAATCCTGTACTACGACGCGATTCCCGACAGCATCAACACGTCGAACTTCCCCGTCACCAACGCCAATGAGCGGTTCTGGAAGGAGTACATCGACTATGTGCTCGGCGTCTGGCAGACCGGCTCGAGTTCCTGGACGAAGATCGCCCAGTACACCGGGTACGGCGACGACGTGTCGTGGGGGACGACCCAAATCAGCGCGAAACCGACCTCGGGCACTGGCTCCGGCTACATGAACTACAACGACAACCCCAAGCGGCCGTTGCTGCGCATGTGGTTCGGACCCATGTCGATGCTTGACTTCATCGCCAACTACAACACCGCGAGTCGAGGCTATACGGACTTCCGTGATCCTGGCACGGCCCACGTGGCTCCACTCTGGGCCGCGAAACTCGGCGTTCAGGCGGCGATGAACGACGTCAGGAACAATCATCCCAACGATTTCGTCTCCCTGATCTTCTTCAGCACGCCCAAGTACAGCGCCAGCGACAGCGGGACCTTCAATCGCGTGCGTCAGCCCCTGGGCAGAGACTACCAACGGCTCGTCGATTCCCTCTGGTTCCCCCTTTCCACCATCGACAATCCAGGGACCGAAATCCGTCCCCATAGCGCCGAGAACGCCGACGTGCCCCGGTCCGACGGCGGGACGTGCCCGGCCATGGGGATGATGCTCGCCTACAACCAGTTCAGTAGCAACGCGGCGCTGCGTTCCTACGCACCTTCGCCAGCGCCCGTGGGGGAGGCGGGTGGGCTTGGGCGAAAAGGCTCGCAGCGGTTGGTGATCTTCATGACCGACGGCATGGCGAACACGTCCGCCGCCGGAAACTTCACCAACGCCGGCGCGAATAATTCCTACTACAACGTCCGTCAACCAGGGGAATTTCCCAGCAACAGCGGCGGCGTCACCAACCAACTCTACAACGTGGCCAACCAAATCTGCGCCCTGGAAACGGACAACCCGCCCGGTTACTCGACCACACGAAAACCCGTGCTCATCCATTGTCTCGCGTTCGGCACGTTGTTCGAGCCGTCGACTTCCAACGGCGCCAAGGCCAACGCCCTGGACCTCCTCCAGAACATCCAAACGATCGGAAGCACCCAGACTTCGGCGTCGGCGTCCCTCCAAAGCTACAAGATCATCGTCGGAAGCTCCGAGCAACGTATCGAGAGACTCCGTCAAGCCTTCACCACCATCATGCAGGACGGCGTCCAGATCTCACTCATTCAATAAGTGTGAATGAGCCGAGGCGTGCGCCAGGGGACGCGCGAACGATGACGACGGAACCAATCGCGGTCTGGGAAGGCGTGACGAAACTTTACCCGGGGCGTGGGTACGAGGGGGGCGTTTGGGCCCTTCGGGGCCTCGACCTCCGGGTGTGTCCCGGTGAGGTCGTCGGTCTGCTCGGACCCAACCGCGCCGGCAAGACCACGGTCGCCAAACTGTTGCTCTCGCTTTGTCGGCCGACCGAGGGCCGGTTGCTGCGCTTTGGACGACCGATCTCGGACCATCGCACCCTGGGGCGAATCGGGTACGTTCACGAGGATCCCGCGTTCCCCTTGGACCTCAACGCGTACGAGCTGCTCCGCTACTTCGGGGCGCTGAGTCTCACACCAGCCTCGCTCCTGAAGCGCCGAATCCCCGAGTTGCTCGATCGTTTCGGCCTCGCCGACCGCCGATCCGAGCCCATCGGCCAGTTCAGCAAGGGCATGGTTCAACGTCTCGGCATCGCTCAGTCTCTGCTGAACGACCCGGAACTCCTCGTGATGGACGAACCCGCCGAGGGCCTCGACCTCGACGGCCGTCGACTCGTCCGCGAACTGATCGGTGAACTCCGAAGTCGAGGCCGGTCGGTCCTGCTGATTTCGCACTCCTTGAGCGACGTCGAGCGGCTTTGCGATCGCGCCGCGGTGCTCGCGTCAGGTCGCAAGGTGTTCGACGGGCCACTTGAGTCCCTCAAGTCGATAGTCGAGGGACCGCTCGAGGAAGCGCTCGCGGTTCTTTATCAAAGGAGCGCGGCATGAACGCGCGCGACACCTTGAGAGTCACCGCGTGGCTGATCCGCGATACCTTCCGCAGAGCGTTCGAGACCCGCGTCTTCTGGATGATGCTGGGACTCAGCGGAGTCGCGATCCTGACATGCTCAAGTGTCTCCGTGCGGGGAGGAGCGAGCCTCGCTCGACCCGGCGAGAACCCGGACTTTCTTCCTAGTGGAGACCGCGACGCCGTCCCCGAGAGAACCAGGCGCGACGGAGTGGATATCGTCAACGGCTCGATGTCCCTGGCCTTTGGGGCGTTCCGAATACCGCTGGCTCGTGATGCCAATGACGCGGTTCGATACGTCCAACTGATCCTCGCCGCGGGAGTCGCGGACACCGCGGGCCTCTTGCTCGCCCTGGTGTGGACGGCGGGTTTCCTTCCCGCGTTCCTCGCGCCCAGGTCCGCGACCGTCCTGCTCGCCAAGCCGGTCCCCCGCCGAATCTTATTCCTGGGTCAGTTCGTGGGAGTGTTGACCTTCGTCCTGGCTCAGACGACCGTGCTCATCGTGGGAACCTGGATGGCGCTGGGAGTGAGGACCGGCGTCTGGTCGCCGGCCTACCTTCTTTGCATTCCTCTTCTGTTGCTCCAATTCGCGATCTTCTTCAGCATCTCCGCACTGATCGCCTCCCACCTTCGCGGAACCGCCGCGTGCATCCTGGGCACGATACTCTTCTGGATTCTCTGCTGGGGCATGAACTATGGCCGACACGCCCTGGTGGCCCTTCCCAAACTCTCTCCCAGCGCGGCGTCCACGGCTCCCATGCTGGGTTGGGTCGTGGAAGCGGGTTACTGGTTGCTCCCCAAGCCCGCCGACCTCGGCATGATCGTGGGGGATTCGCTTGGGGCTCAACCGGAAACCGAGTTCGTGCCCGAGTTCACCACGGTCCGAAAGATGCGCCGATTCCAACCGTTCGCGGCCGTCCTGACCTCCGTCGCCACGGCGACCCTGATCCTCGGATTCGCCGTTTATCGATTCGAATCCGTCGACTACTGATCTCCGCGAGATCCAATCGGCTCTCACCGCTCCCTTGCCGTGTCTCTCGGAGCACCCCGAGCGTTGATGCCGCGAC
>JBFWRA010000022.1:0-12083 GCA_050249155.1 Isosphaeraceae bacterium
CGCGCTCGGTCCAGCGCCGCGGCCAGACTCGCCCGATTCTTGCCGATCGCCTCCTTGACCAATCGCGCGTCGGGGTCGTCGGGATTCTCCGCCCAGGACAGCCAGACGTTCTTGAACGTGAATTTTTTCTCGAAGATCGACCGCGCGTGCGAGAACCCGGAGACGTGGTCCCAGTGTTCGTGGGTGACCACCAGCAGATCGATCTGCCCGTCGGTTTGCTTGAACACGTGCTCGGCGATCTTGCCGAGCTTCTCCGCTTCTCCCGGTGAACTCTGAAACACGCCGCAGTCGATCAGGACGTGCGCCGGTGGCGTTCCCGAGGCGCCATGGAAGCTGAGCAGGAAACAATCCCCCAGCCCCTGACAGTACATCCGGACGACGACCCGGTTCTCGGTGGGAGACTTCGGCGAGGGCTTGGGGGCTCGCTTCGGCGGTCGAGACGACTTCTTGGCCATGGGGGGGCTCCCTTTATTCATCAGCGTGAAGGAAGGCGAACGGGTTGCGACCCCGCGTCCCGAAATAGGTGTCCGAAGCGCCCGGAACGATCGCGGTCCGGCGGAACGATCGCCGGTCGTCAAGCCGGGAGTCGTTCGCCGTGTAGATCGACTTCTTCACGCAATAGCGGATCTCACCCGAGTGCGGATCGATGATCAGCGTGCAGCCCCCCTGGAACCAGAAGTCGGGCCGCTGGGGGAGCGGCTTCCGCTTCGGAAGGGCCAGTTCCTCTTCGGAGAACGCCCAGTACGCGCCCCGTTCGTCGTCCACCGTCTTCTGGAGGGCCGGGTCGAAGTAGCCCGCCCGGCGCTGGACGATCTCGGCGATGAGGTCCATCGTGTTCTGGCCGTCGGGGCCGACCCTTCGCGAGGGTCGAATCGACCGCACGTGAAAGATCGGGGCGTTCCTCGCGTTGCGGGGAATCCCGCGGTATCCGCTCCCGAAGATCAGCACGCCCAGCGAATCTCGACCGTCGGGGACGTCGCGGGCGTTCTGAAAGAGCCACGTCCTGACGTTCCGCCGGTTGCGGTCCATTCGAAGGAAGACGTCGCGACGGTCGGCCTTCAGGCCCCAATCGTCCAGGTCGATCTCCCGAACCTTGTCGCGAAGCGCCTCGCGAGCCCAGGCTCCGGGGGCCTTCCAGAGCAACGCCGACTGGTCCATCACGTTGACGGCCGACGGATAAAGGCCCCAGCTCCGGAAGGCGTCGATGACCGAGACCCGGTACCCTCGGTCGTCGTCCCGCACCAGGTCGTAGTCGGCCGTGATGAGCGCCCGAAGGTATTCGCCAAAGGTCAGATCGACCGGCGGCACGTAATCCAGCGCCCGAATGCACATGGTTAACAGATGCCGGGCCGATTTGGCCGCCTCGATCGACAGTCGCGTGACCAGGTCGGGGTGGACGTCGCCGTCGGGCAGCACGCCGGTGCCCCCGGTGGCGATCCGGTAGAGGTCGCGCGACCGCTGTTCGAAGATGTTCACGAACGCCCGGAAGATCGCCGCGACGAGGATCGCGCCCCGGTCGTGCGGTTCCCTGGTCTTCAGGTACAAATCGGGATCGGGTTTCGTGTCGACGTAGCGTCTCAGCGCTCCTCGGCGTTTACCCAGGGCCGAACCAAACTGCCTGGCGAGCTGGCCCAGCAACCCGCCGCGGCGGAAGTCGCCGCGAGTCCGCGCGAGCTGGTGTCGGAGGACCTCGGTGTGCGAGAAGTGCTGGAAGAGGGCCACCACGTCGGCGAAGGCCTCGTGAAACGCCAGAACGTCCGGGTTGCTCGGCTCCAGGAAGTGCGGGTGCAGCCCGTGCAGCAAGGCGTGGGTCGTCTCATGCGCGACGATATCGAACGAGAGACAGGTGAAGACCGTGCCTCCGGGCAGCGTCTCCCCTCCCGGCTGCTCCTTCGACGGGAAGTAGCCAAAGAGCAAGGAGTGTCGATCCGGATCATAATATGCGTTCGGCTCGCGCAGCGCGTGGGGGTAGATGCGCAACCGCGGGACGTAGCGCTCTTCCGGAGCGGCGTTGGGGTTCTCCGCCCGCTCGCCAGGGCCCTCGGATGGGCGAGGCGCCCAGAGCGCCGATCGGCCCAGCGCCTGCTCGAACGTGGCGATGGTGCTCATCGCGACGGCGTAGACCATCTGTTGATGAAACTGAGGGTCCGACTCCGAGGGAGTCAGGCCGTCGGCCGCGGCCAGCCTCGGATGGGAGAGGTCCAGCGGGTGATAAAACGCCCGGCTCGCCGGATCGTAATCGACGACCTCGACGTACTCGCCGACCGGTCCCGGGGTCAGCGCGACTCCCTGTTCCCAGGGGACGTTCAGGGTCAGTTCGGCGATCTCAAGCCCGTCCAGATCGGTGGCCAGCAAGGGGTCGAACGAGAACACCCGAAGCCTTCGACAGGGCGGCTCGGGAGGCTCGGGTCGGATCGGCACCGTCGGGGGACGCGCGGGTCGTCGCGGTCGGCCGGGTTCCCTTCGGGGTGGAGCCTGAAGGTCCTCCTCGGTCGGCGGCATCGGGGCGAGCGGCACGGGCGGTTCCAGGCCAAGTCGCCGCAACGTCGTTCGATACTGAAGGTCCTGTTCGCTCAGGCTCGTTCGTCGGGCGGAGACCATCAACTGACTCTGGGCGAACGCGACGCGATCGACCCGGGGCGCCGCGCCTTTGAGGAGCTGGCGGATCGCTCCGATGACCGTCAGATTCATCGGTAGCGTCATGTGCGACGCCTCCAGGACGCGGTAGGTCCGCACGCCAGGGAGCATCGCGAGTTCGTCGGGAACCGTGCCGTCGCCCTGCCCGAGGTTTCCCCGGGCCACCAACTTCCCGTCCACCAGCACCGCGTCTCGAACCGTCGGCTGGTCGCCAAGGATGATGGACGTCCGGTCGTTGAAGAACGCCGTGTCGACGTCGGAACCGAACCCGAACCCGTCGGCCAGCCGATCCTCCTCGGAGACTGGGGTCCACTCCTTCTGGAACTTGCGACGAACCTTCGGGTCCAACCCGTTGGTCACCAACGCCGGGTTCCACGGCAGGAGTTGATAGAGCCCCGTGAACGAGCGTAGAACCCCCTCGAACCCGTCGGGAATCTTGACCCGGAACCGCCTGGCCGTGTCGAGCGACTCGTGATTGCCCGCCAGCGCGAACCCGGCGGAGTACGTTCCGAACGACGCGGGGCCCAGAAGCACGAGGTTGTTGATCAGCTTTCGACTCTGCTCCGCCCCGAGCATCTGAACCGCCCGACGGGCCACGAGCGACCCCTGAGAGTGGGCGATCACATGCAAGGGACGCGGCGGCTGGCCCAGTCGTGATCGGATCTTGTCCGCGAGCAACGTCGCGTTGCGATGAATATCTTTACGCCAGTCGAACTGACAGATCTCAACGTGATAACGAATGAGCTCGAGCGTGGCTCGCAGCACGTCGTAGATCGCCGGGATCGCCCCACGCGACTCGATCCTGGCGTTCGGGTCCTCGTCCTGGTCGGGGATTCCCTTGCGGAACCTGGCGAGTTTCAACGCGTTGAGTTGCAACCCGTCGATCACGAGCCCCGGGTCGATCCAGATCAGGCCGTGACCTCCGCTGGCCACGTCGCGAAGGTCGCTGCCCATGAAACCGGGCACGACGAAGACGTCGTCCGTGCTGAAGAACAGGCTCAGCTTCGCGCCCGAGGACTCCCGCTGCCGCTGGACCCTCACCAGATGCGACAGTTGCTCTGGCGAGATCAGGCGTTCGAATTCGTCGAGCGTGGGATCGTTCGCCTCCGCGTCGAGGATGATGAATCCGTCGGGTTGGTCGAGCAGGGCCTCAAAGGAGCCCGCCTCGATGATCCGTCGGCGACGTTCCTCACGATCGATCGGATTGCTGGGCGGCACGGGACACGACTCCGTGAATGGGAGGGGAAAGTGTTCTGGCTATAGTTAACACCTCCGAGGAGCGCATTACCAAGACAATCCGGAACAAGTCCGACTTTGTGCAAACCAATCGCCGGAAACGTCATCGCGGCGACCCGATTCTTGAGATCGAACGATTACGACTCGATCATTTTTCTCGGATCGCCGCCTCGAGGTTTTCAAGTCTGACGATCGCCCCCCCTTCGCCACCCACGGCCAGGGCGTCTCCGGAGGGGCTGGCGGCCAGGCTGTGGGCCCAGCCCTGGAGCGCGGGAAGGGTGCGGAGGATCGTGACGGTCTCGGGATCGATCAGGCGGACGGAGCCGTCGGCGCAGGCGACCGCCAGCAGGGTTCCTCGCGAGGCCCAGGTGACCGCCAGCGGTGGGCTGTCGAGCCTGGCGAGTCGGACGAGTCGGCCGATCGTGGGCTGCCAGAGTCTCGCGGTTCGGTCCAGGCCGATCGTCGCGATCAGCGGTGGGGCCCCTTCCGGCGCGTGGGGTCGCACGGCCAGGCCGACCACCGGCCCCGTGTGGTTGTTCAACGCCCTGACAAGCCCTCCCGAGCCGGCGTCCCAGACCCGAACGCTCTGGTCGAGCCCTGCGGTGACCACCGTCGTTCCCAGAAACGCCGCGGCGAGGACGCCTCGCGAATGCCCCTCCAGGGGAATCGGATCGCCTCCATCGAACGTGTGGACGAGCGCCAGGCCGTCGACCGACGCGGTCACGATCGCCTGGCCGTCCCCGCGCCAGGCGACCGCGTGGATCTGGTCGTCGTGAGGAGCGAGGTGCCCCATCGATGCCCCTTCGGGCCAGTGGAACCGTTCGACCTCGCCCGACTCCCCAGGCCCTCCGCCCACAGCGATCAGGACGTCGCCCGCCGGAGAAATGGCCAGGTCGTGAACCTGGCGGAGCCGGGTCGGAATCGTCCGCGATCGGGAAAGGTTGGGCCAGGCGCGCACCTCGATCCCTCGCGACGATCCGACGATCAGCGAGCGCCCATCGGGAGCGAACGTCAGCGCCGTCACCGGGGGCTCGTTTCCGCTCGTCGCGGAAGAGAGTCCCACGAGGACGATGCCGCACGCCAGCGCGCGGGGGATGAGGATCATCCGACGAGTTCCGGGATCACGACGCCCCCCTGGTTCAGCTTGACGGGACGCCCATCGGCGGTCTTTAGAGTCCGCCCGGGGTCGAGACCGAGCAAGGTATACACCGTCGCCGCGAGGTCCGCGGGGGTGACGGGACGGTCCGCGGGGCTCTCGCCGGTGGCGTCGCTGGCCCCGACGACCGTCCCTCCGGGCACGCCACCACCGGCCAGCGCCACGCTGAAGGCCCTGGGCCAATGGTCGCGACCTCCCGCGGTGTTCACCTTCGGCGTGCGCCCGAACTCTCCCATCACCAGCACGAGCGTCGTTTCCAGCATGCGCCGATCGGAAAGGTCGTCGAGCAGGGCCGAGACCGCCTGGTCCAGGTTCGGCACGAGCCCCACGCCCACCTTCGCACCGGCGTATCCCTGCTTGAGGCGGACGACGAGATCTTGATGCGTATCCCAACCCCGGTCGGTCACGGTCACAAACGGCACGCCACGCTCGACGAGCCTTCGGGCCAGCAAGCAGGACTGGCCGATGGTTCGTCGGCCGTAGCGGTCGCGGACCTCGGGAGACTCCTCCTCCAACCGAAACGCCCGACGCCCCTCGGCGGACGCGGAGAGCCGGTAGGCCTGCTCGAACTCGGGGTCGACGCCCGCCTCCTCGGCGGAGCGCCGGAACCCTTCGAGCGCGGTGAGGAACGCCCGACGGCGCTCCAGGCGCAGGCCGTCGAGTCCTGGGAACGGGGCGAGGTCGCGAACCTGAAAGTCGGGCCGGGAAGGATCGCCCCCGACGTCGAACGGCCTGGCCGAGGCCGGCAGGTAACCCGCGCCCGCCGCGGCGCTCGCACTGGGCACGGCGACGTAGGAGGGCAGGGCGCTCGCCCCCCCCCGCAGATGCCCGACCACCGCCCCGAGGCTCGGGTAGTCCAGCGCGGGGGTGGGCTGATAACCGGTCAGCACATAATGACTTCCCAGGTTATGTTCGCCCAGCGGCGACGTGACCGAACGAACCACGGCGAGCCGGTCCAGGCGTCGCGCCAGCCCTGGCAGACACTCGCTCAGCCGCACCCCTGGCATGGCCGTCGCGACGGTCCCGAACGGACCGCGCACCTCGGAGGGAGCGTCGGGCTTGGGGTCGAAGGTCTCCAGGTGGCTGGGCCCGCCGTCAAGCCAGATGAGAACGCAGGCCCGGGCGCGACTGGAAGGATCGGCCCCGGCCAGGGCCCTGGTCCAGGCCCCCGTGGCGAGCCCCAAACCGCCCAGCAGGCCGACGTGCAGAACGTCGCGCCGGAGAACGCCGTCGCAGCGCCGGGACGGATCGACGATCATGGACATGACGACGCGCTCCTGGATCGAGGAACCTAATGATTCGTCAAGAATTCCGAGCTGTTCAGAAGACTCCAGACGGCGTCCTCGAGCAACGCCGCGCGCGCTTCCGCCGAGGGTCCGGCCTCGGCGAAGCGCTGGTCCCAAAACGTTCCTTCCGATTCGGTCGGGGAACGTCCCAGGGCGCGAAGGTAAATCTCGTCGAGCACGTCGCGCTCCGCCCGACCTGAGGCGAGCGCGCGTCGCAGTCTCCCCCTCGGATCGGCGAGGCGACGGTTGACGACCGGGCCGTTCAGTCGGTGAAGCGCCGAGGTCAGCCCGCCACCCTCGTCGCACGATGAGTCGCAGGCGCCTTGCCGCCTGGGATTTCGGCCAAGCACGTCGAGCGATTCGGAGGCCACCCCGGGTCCGACCAGGGCGATCGCCCGGGTTCCCTCGGGATGGTCCTCGAAGCGTTCGGCGACGCCGGTCACGTCGGCCAGGGCGTCGACCAGGACCTCCACCGAGAGGGGACGCTCCAGGGCCCTCGAATAGAAGCGATCGTCGGGGCTCGACGCTCCGGAACGGGCGTACGCCGCGCTGGTGGCGATCAGGCGAAGCGTGTGCCGCAGGTCCGCGCCGTGCGCGACGAAGTCGGCCGCCAGGCGATCGAGCAAGGCGGGGTGGGTCGCCGGATTCGTGGCGCGAAGGTCGTCGACGGGTTCGACGAGCCCTCGCCCCATCAAGGCGCGCCAGAGGCGATTGACCAGCGCTTGTGAAAGCATCGGGTTCTCTGGCGACCCGAGCCAGTCCGCCAGCGCGACCCGTCCGTCCTGGTCGGTTCCCGGGTCGAGGTCTCTCGCGCCTGGGATGCGAGGGCGGGCGGGCTCCCCGGTCGCGGGGTGGGTGACCTCTCCTCGGCTCGACAGGCGAATCACGCCGTCACGCCCGCGATCGACCCTGGCGAACAGCGCGGCGAGGCCGTGGTAATCGTCCTGGGTCCAGCGGTCCAGCGGATGATTGTGGCAATTCGCGCACTGGAGTCGGGCTCCGAGGAACACTTCCGCGGTGTACTCCGCCTGCGCTCGGGCGTCCCCCACGACCTTGTAAAAATGCGCGGGGCCGAAGAGCCGCGGGTCTCCCACCGACGTCAACAACTCGCGCGCCATCGCGTCGAACGGCGACCCGTGGACGATCCGATCCTTGAACCAGTCGTGGAGCGCGGTCGCCCCCTCGCGATCTTGCCCGACGGCCCCCACCCGGAAAAGTTCGCCCAGGCGATACGACCAGTAGTCGGCGAAGTCGTCGGAGGCGATCAATCGGTCCACCAGCCGGGCGCGTTCCGGATCGGCCAGAAACGCGCGGACCTCGTCGGGGTCGGGAAGCCTGCCGGTGAGGTCGAGGCGGACCCTGCGGAGGAACGTGGCGTCATCGGCCGGTGGAGCGGGGGAGAGCCGCAGGGTCTCCAGCGTGGCGAGCACCTCGTCGTCGATGAAGTTGACGCGAGGCGACTGCGACAGATCCACCGGTCGGTCGCCCAAGGGGAGGGTGAGGGTGACGGGAACGACCCGGTCGAGGAACCTCGCCAGAACGACGTGGCGACCTGGGCGGGTGACGGTGGCCCGAGACCCGCCGGGTTGGGCGGTCAACGTGACGGCGTCGGAATCGACCGCGTTGAAGACGGTCCACTGGCTCACGTTTTCGCAGGAACCGTCGCTGAATCGCGCCGAGGCGACCAGCGCGATCGTCTCGCCAGGGGACTCGGCGAGGGCGTCGGAAGGCACGACGTCGAAGCGTTCCAGTCGCCGACTTCCGCCACGGGGAGCGCCCTGTCGCAGCCAATCGCGAAGGCGGTCGAAGGAATCGCCGCCGGGTTTGAGTCGAACGCCCCCCTCGTGGTCGATCCGTCCGGAGGGCTTGGCCAGCACGAGGCTTTCGTCGGGGCGCGCCAGGTCGATCCGTCGGCCTTCGAGTTCCCGGACGATCGCGTCGAAGTCCCCGGAAGGGTCCGCGCCGAAGAGGGAGAGCCTGAAGCCGCCGCGACCGACCGCCGCGCCGTGGCAGGCCCCGGCGTTGCAGCCCGCGCGGGTCAGCAGGGGGATCACCTCGGTCTCGAAGTCGACCGGACGCGACGCCGAGACGACCGTTGCCGCGACGAGGAGCGTTCCAACCGCGCCTGGGATCATCGCGGGGGCTCCTTGCCGTAGGTTTCGGCCCAGGACCGGAGGACCTCCTGGGCCCTCGGGGTGCCGTAGTTTTCGAGCTTGCCGCTGTTGACGACCGTTCGAGCGATCCGACCCACCTCCGCGCGGGCGCTGGGGCGATCCTTGACGTAGGCGACGACCTTCTCCGCGGCCCTGTCCACCTCGTCGGGCGTGGCGTCCTTGCGAATCACGGGGCGGATCAGGCTTCGAAGGTTCTCATCGGGTTCCGCGGCGGCCGCGGCGGGGCGCGCGGGCGTCGGCGCGAGTTCCGCGGCGGTGGGCACCTTGCCCCCGACGAGCTTGACCACCTCGGCGAGAATCTTGGGGGCGTCGGACGCGAGGCTCGGTTGCACCAGCGCGAAGTTGGCGGTGACGACGTCCTCCTTCGCCACGAGGACCGTCAACGTCACGTTGCGGTTCAACCCGTAAGCCCCCGGGCCTTCGCGACCGTCGACCGAGACGCCCAGGGGCGTCGCATCGGGAAGCGCGTGCCGGGCCCGGTTGAGGAACTGCTCCGCGGCGGTGAAGTCGTCGGCGTTGGCCAGCCAGACGACTCCGCTGGCCAGCCCGTCCTTGGCTCGGGTTCTCGCGTAGGTCATCAGCGCCCGGGTCATCGCGATCGAGGGACGATTGGCCTCGTGGACGAAAACCAGCAATAGCGGCTTCCCGCCGGCGTCGGCCACGAGGTCGCGCTCCTTGCCCGCCTCGCCGTCGAAAACGCCGCGGACCTTGACCGGTCCGAGCTTCTCACCGACCTGTGGGCCGGAGAACACGGGGTCGTCGGCCAGCCAGGGGGTCAGGGCCGCGACGGCCAGGGTGATCGCCAGTGGGTTCACGGGGAAACTCCTCCGTCTGGGAGTCATCTGTTAAGCGCGTCGGGAACGTCAAGGTTATCCTATCGTAAACGACCCCTGGAGAGTGGAAGGAATCCGCGATGGGATGGGATCGGACGACATGAGCGAACACAACCGGGAAACCGCCGTCAGCAGCCTGGGCGAGGGAAGCGACCGGCTGTTTTACCGCGGCCACGCCGTCGAGGACCTGGCCGAATTCGCCAGCTTCGAGGAGGTCGCCCATCTTCTCCTCCACGGTCGGCTGCCCGACGAGGTGTCCCTCCTGGCGTTTCGAAGCCGGCTCGCGTCCCAACGCGCGTTGCCCGCCTCGCTTCGCGATCTCCTGGAGCGCTTGCCCGAAGACCCCGGTCCGTTCGGCGTGATGGACGCGCTGCGGACCGGCGTGTCCTTCCTCGGGAGCCTCGAGCCCGAGCGCGACCCGGCGGACCTGGCCTCCGCCGCCGAGCGACTGATCGCGAGGCTGCCCGGAATGATGGTCTACCGCCACCGATTTCAAACCGAGGGCCGGCGGATCGACACGGAAGTCGACGACGCGTCGATCGCTGGACAGATCCTGACGATGCTCAAGGACGAACCGCCGTCGGACGCGCATCGATCGTGCCTCGACGCGTCGTTGACCCTTTACGCCGACCTCGCGCTCAACGCATCGACGTTCGCCTGTCGGATCTGCGCTTCCACGCGGGCGGATTTCGCCTCCTGCGTCACCGCCGCGATCGCCACGCTTCGAGGCCCCTGGCATGGAGGGGCCTCCGTCGCCGTGAGCGCGCTGCTGGATCGATCGCGCTCGGAGGAGGAAGCCAGTCGGAACGTCCAGGAGATGCTCGGACGCAAGGAGCGCGTGCCTGGCTTCGGGCACGCGCTCTACCAGGCCGATCCGCGGAGCCCGATCCTGAAGCGTTGGGCCAGGCGGCTGGCCGAGGAGGCCGGGACTCTTGAACCCTTCCGGATCGCCGAGACCGTCGAGGAGGTCGTGAAGTCTCAGAAGGGGATCGCCCCGAACGTCGACTTTTATACGGCCGTCTGTTATCGACGGATGGGAGTTCCCCTGGCGCTATTCACACCCCTGTTCGCCTGCGCCAGGGTGGCCGGATGGGCCGCGCACGTCGCGGAACAGCGAGGGTCGAACGCCATCATCCACCCCAGGGCGGACGACGTCGGCCCCGCGCCCCGGCCCTTCATTCCGATCTCGGAACGCGCGCCGACGGCCTGATTCATCGAAACCTCACGACCGGCTGATCGACCGAGAGGCTCTCCCCGGGGACGGCCAGCACCTCGTCGATCACGACGTCGCGTTCGGCCTTGAGCGAATTTCGCATCTTCATCGCCTCGATCACCACGATCGTCTCGCCGGCTCGCACCGACTGCCCCGCCGTCACGGCGACCTCCGCCAGCAGCCCGGGCATGGGCGACAGCAGAAACCTCGAGAGGTCCGGCGGGGGCTTTCGTGGCATGAGCGCCAGGAGTTCGGCGGCTGTCGGGGTCATCACCACCGCGTCGACCTGGCTGCCGTCGTGGAGGATTCGATAGTTCAGCCCAAGCCGTTCCAGCTGGAGATGGATCGGCTCGTCGTCCCAGGTCGCGTACAACACGACGTCGCCCAATCTCCAATCCGTCCTGAGACGATGGGTCCGACCGTCGTGGCGGACGTCGCACCCCCCCTCGACGCTCGACAGTCGAAGCTCGTACGTCTGATCGCGTAGCCGAACCACCCAGTCATCGCCGACCTTGCGGGCGTGGCCGGGAAGCTGGCCACTGATCCGACCGGCCCGCTCGATATAACGACGTCGGGCGTACGCCGCGACCGAGGCGAGCATCGCGGGCCGCCCAGGAACCAGGCGCGTCGGATCGAAACCCGAGGGAAACTCCTCGGCGATGAACCCCGTCGTGAAGTCGCCCGCGAGGAACCTCGGGTGCCGCAGCGTCGCGGACTGAAAGGCGAGGTTCGTCGAAACGCCCCGAACCACAAAGCTGTTCAACGCGTCGCGAAGGCGGCCGACCGCCTCGGCCCGGTCCGCGCCCCAGGCGACGACCTTCGCGATCATCGAGTCGTAATGGACCGAGATCTCACCCCCCTCGTCGACCCCCGTGTCCACCCGCAACGCCCCCGGCACCTGAACCGGTGGGAGGAATCGGACCAGCCTGCCGATGGACGGCAGGAATCCCCGCGAGGGATCCTCGGCGTTGATTCGGCACTCCAAGGCCCAGCCGTCGCGTCGGACCTGGTCCTGGGTGATCGGGAGCGGCTGGCCGGCGGCGACACGGATCATCCACTCGACCAGGTCCAGCCCCGTGACCATCTCGGTGACGGGATGCTCCACCTGGAGCCGCGTGTTCATCTCAAGAAAATAAAAATCCCTGTCTCTTCCCACGACGAATTCGACGGTGCCCGCCGACTGATAATTCACCGCCCTGGCCAGCGCGACGGCCTGAGCCCCCATCGCGGCTCGGGTGGCCTCGTCCAGGAACGTCGAGGGGGCCTCTTCGAGCACCTTCTGGTGCCTTCGTTGGAGCGAGCACTCCCGCTCGCCAAGATGGATCACGTTCCCGAACGCGTCGCCGAAAACCTGAATCTCGATATGCCGGGGCTCGACGATGAACCGTTCGAGAAAGACGCGATCGTCGCCGAAGGCGTCGCTTGCCTCGGCCTGGCAGGCGACGAACGCCTCGGCCGCCTCGGCGTCGTCGCGAGCGATCCGCAGCCCTCGTCCGCCGCCACCGGCGGTCGCCGTGATCATCACCGGATAGCCGAGGGACCGGGCGA
>JBFWRA010000023.1:0-11941 GCA_050249155.1 Isosphaeraceae bacterium
CCCGATTTATTCGGCCGCCGTGCGGGGGATCGTCGCCCTCGCGATCGTGCGAAACAACCTGGAGGCGTTGACCTGTGGACTGATGCTCGCGGTGGGGTTCGCCCTCTGGGCGGGCCTGGAGGATCGAGAGATGGCCCGAAGGTTCCCCGACTATTCCGAGTACCGGCGAGCGACACCCGGTTTCTTCGTGCTCCGACCAAGCCGGGTCCTGAGATTCTGGCGTCACCTGCTCACCGGCCAGGGTCAAGAGAGTGGCGAGGTCGTCGACGTCGCGAGCCGACACGACCCGCGAGATCCGTGAACCAGGATTCACAGATGCGAGCCTCATGGACGATCATGAACCCGCGCGATCCCTTCTCATCGGGGGTGAGCGCCGCCCTTGCGTTTGGCTTCATCTCCGATTTGGGGATTCGGCGAAGATGGCGTTGAGTTCGTTGGCCACGCGAACCCCAGCCTGGGCCATCCGGAGCTTCAGGATCGGCAGAGCCGCCTCGGTGTATTCCCTGCCGATTCGGGAGCCGGGCGGGATGTATTTGCCGCCGTCCTTGAGTTCGCGGTAGGCGAGCCTCGCCGCTTCGAGGCTCTCGTCGGCCCAGTCCTCCACGGTCCCCTGGGACCATTTGTCGACGTTCTCCCGGGTCAGGAGGGGTTGGATCCGATCCACCCAGTCGAGGTCGTTCCGGCTGATCTCCTCGATCAGCCCCGAGTCCCAGAGGCGGTGGAGGTTCGTGCCGGAGTTGAAGTACTGGACCTGGGTGGCGTTCCCGCCGCGGTCGTCGCGGTCCCCGACGTGCAAGGGTTGGTGAACGTCTTCCACGAGGTGGACGAGGAACAGCAAGGCTCGAGCGCGCTCGCGTTTCGGAGTGCTCGGGTTCTTCAACGTCTTGCGGAACTGGTGGATCTTGGCGACGACGCAGTCCCCTCGTCGGCAGTGGCGGTCGGAGTACCTCGGGGCGTCGATGGGGACGTTGACGTAGTGCCAGGGGCCGCTCCCCGGCACGGCGTCGTGTCCGTCCGTGTCGGCCCAGGTGCAGACCGTCAGCAGGGTGTCGCCTTCGTTGAGCAGCTCACGGACCGCCGCTCGGGCGGCGGGGGTGAGTCTCGCCTCGGCGATCCGGGTGGCGACCCGGTGTCCGCGCGGGCCCCAGGCCAGGACGGGGGGCGTGGCCGTCGTCACGACGAGCCCCAGCACGAGGACTCGGCACAAGGAACGTCGAGGAAATGAAGTCATCGCCTGGCCGACTCCCGGGTACAGGTTGGGTTTCGTTCGGAAGATGCGATCGACGCGGCCCGAACTTCGGGTCCCGACGCCGACTCGCCCTCGCGATTAGTCCACCCGGATCGAATCCTTGATGCGATCAAAGACCCCTTGCTTGATGCCCAGCACCTTCATCACGTCCTCCTTCGCCTTGAAGGGGCGGGCGTCGATGATCGCCTGAGCCTACACCGGGCCGAAGAACGGCAACGCTTCAATCTGGGCTCGCGTCGCGGTGTTCAGGTTGACCGGTGTCGTCGGGGTTCGCGGGGCGTCGGCCTTGGCCTTCACCTTGGCTTTGGGATTTTCCGCGCTCCTGGCCAGAGGCTTGCTCGCGGGCGAGTCGGCCCTGGCGGTCGCCGGGACGTCGGCGGGGCTCGTGGGGGTGGGCCCAGTCACCGTCACACGATCCCTCAGGGCGGCGATTTTCGCCTCGCCGAACCCTTTGACTTTCTCCAGGTCGTCGACCGATCGGTAGGGCCTTCCCGCGATGATCGCGGCGGCGGTCGCCTCGCCGACCCCAGGAAGTTCCTGAAGTTCCGAGGCGCTGGCCTTGTTCAGGTCGAGCCTGGCGGAACTTACCCGAGGGGCGTCCTTGGGTTTCGCCTTCGCTTTTTCATTCTCCTTGGCGGGCGCGGTCGATTGCGCCTGAACGAATCCGGGCGCGCCGACGGTGAGCGCGATGGCCAGCGCGATCCAGGCGTGCGAACTCGACGGCCTCCAACACGTTCCGATCATGCGTTGCTCTCCGCCCTCAGAGTGGTATCGCCCGCCGCGCACTGGGTCGCCGGCGATCGCGAGATTTCAAAATATCTCGGGAACGTCCGCGCCGCAACTCATCGACGAGAATCCAACCGAATGGGGGGCTCCCGCGCGGAGTCGGGGTCGAGCCTCCTTGGCCTGGCCGTTATGATGAGTGAGGCGACTCGCCGAGCGGTTGGCGGGCGTTTCGGCGAAGGCCGCCAGCGGAGGGTGTTCGGGGTGATGGATTCCGGGATGCGGGAGCGGCGGCGGACCAGCCGCTCGCGGTTTGAGCGGTTTCAGAAGGACTGGCGAGCCGCTCGGGACGAGCCTTCCAAAAACTGGACGCGCCCCGGCGAACCGACAGGCCGGCAACGGAGCCTCTCCCATCTTTATCGTGAGCTTTTTCGACGGGTCCGGCGGAATCTGCCGACGATCGCCGGGGCGGTCGGGTTACTCTCGATCGCCACGACGTTGAAGCTGATCCCGCCCGCGGCGACGAAGCTGGTGATCGACTACGTCCTGCTGCGTCGGCCGTTGCCGCCCAACTTCCCAGCCTGGTTGCCCTTGCCCAGCAACCCCGAGGCTCGGCTCTGGTTGCTCGTGGCGGCGGTCTCCGTCATCGCGTTTCTGGCCACAGGGGTCGGTCTGACCGCTCGATGGCTCGCGACCAAGTCCGCCAAGCGCCTGCAAGTTCAGACCCGCCGTCAGGCGTTCGAGCACGCCGCCAGGCTTCCCCTGCACCGCATCTATCAGCTCAAGGCCGGCGGCGCGGCCAGCCTCTTGCGCGAGGACGCCGACGGCGTGGGCGATCTCGTCTTCAGCATGGTGTACAACCCCTGGCGGGCGATCGTGCAGCTTGTCAGTGGGATCGCGATCTTGCTCTGGGTCGACTGGAGGCTCTTGATCGGAGTCGTGATGGTGGCGCCGGTGGTCGTCTTGACCGACCGGCTGTGGAACAAGAAGCTCCGCGGACTCTACCGCGCCGTCCGAAGGCAGCGGCAGGACATCGAAGGGAGCACGGCCGAGGCGTTCGGAGGGATGCGGGTGGTCCGGGCCTTCGGCAGGGTCAACACCGAGGCGGCCCGGTTCGTCAGGGAGAGTCACCTCCTGTCGCGCCAGGAGCTTTTCGCCTGGCGGTGGACCCGAACTCTGGAAGGGGTCTGGGATCTCATCCTGCCCCTGGCCACTAGCGGAATGCTGCTCTACGGTGGGACGCAGGTGCTTCGCGGGTCGCTGTCGCTGGGCGACCTGATGATGTTCCTGGTGTACCTCGCCATGCTCCTGGAGCCGATCGCGGTGCTGAGTTCAAGCGTCACCCAGCTCCAGAACAATCTCGCGGGGTTCGACCGGGTGCTGGACCTGCTGGAAGAGCCCCAGGAGATGACCGACCGCCCAGGGGCGCGGACCGTCACCAAGCGGAACACCGAGGGGCGGGTTTCGCTTCAGGGTGTGACGTTCCGTTATCCCGGTGCCGAGCCGTTGGTCCTGAAGGGGATCGACCTGGACGTGGAGCCCGGTGAGACGATCGCGCTGGTGGGCCGCAGCGGAGCGGGCAAAACGACCCTCTGCAACCTGATCGCCCGGTTTTACGACCCGACTTCCGGCGTCATCGCGCTGGACGGCTGGGATCTGCGCGACGTTCGAGTCGAGAGCTACCGCCGACTGCTCGGAATCGTCGAGCAGGACGTTTTCCTCTTCGACGGCACGGTCCGCGAGAACATCGGCTACGCCCGACGTCGCGCGACCCGCGCGGAGATCGAAACCGCCGCGCGGGTGGCGCACGCGGAGGAGTTCATCGCGGAGCTTCCCGAGGGCTACGACACCCGGATCGGCGAGCGCGGTGTGAAGCTCAGCGGCGGTCAGCGCCAACGTCTGGCGATCGCCCGGGCGGTGCTCGCGGACCCGACGATCTTCATCCTGGACGAGGCCACCAGCAACCTCGATTCCCATTCCGAGCGACTGATTCAACAGGGTCTGGAATCCTTGATGCGAGACCGAACGTCGTTTGTGATCGCGCACCGCCTGAGCACGATCCAGCGAGCCGACCGAATTCTGGTGATGGACGCCGGCCGCGTGATCGAGTCGGGACGTCATGAGGAACTGATGGCCAGAGACGGCCGTTACCGCGGGATGGTCGAACTGCAACAGCTTGGAATGGTGACCTGATCGGTCAATCGATCCGTTCGCCTCGACCCCAACCTCCCGGCGCCAGGGTCGCGCGGGGAACTCAAGCCGGACGGTTTCTGTCCGAGAACACGACGTAAGCCAGGCCAAGGCCCGACCCCGTGGACTCCAGCGCGAAGTGGGTGAAGTTGACCACGCCCGGGTGGCTCCGCGTCGCGACATGAACGACGAAAGACATGAACATGGCCAGCGAGGCGAGGCCGATCGCCGCGGGAACCCGGCCCCGGGGCGCGACCTTCGCTCCGGCGACGACGAACGCCGCCGCTTTCGGAAGGTACGACAGAAGAACCAGGGCGTGGACGAGGTGGGATTCGTCCGGCCTTCCCCATGCGGAAACGGCGAGTCGGCCCACGATCTTGGCGAGAAACTCCGTGACGACCCAGGCCAGCGCCGCGGCGGGAAGGACGCCCGTCCACCGAGACCATCCGACGACCTTCCCCCCGCGCGTGGCCCATCGCATCGACGAGTCCAATTGTCGGAATTCTTTAGGTCGGGGACGTTAGCCGAGCCGAATCACGATCTTGCCAAAGTGCGCGCCGCGTTCCATGTGACGCAGGGCCTCGGCCGTCTCCGTCATGGGGAATAGTCGGTCCACGATCGGGTGCAGGTTGTGCAGGCTGATCGCGCGGTTCATCGCCTCGAACATGGAGACCGAGCCCACGAAGATGCCTTGCACGCGAATGTGCTTCATCAGGATCGGTAAGATCGTCACCTCGGCCGAGCCTCCGGAAAGCACCCCGATCATCGCGATCCGCCCCCCCGTTCTGACCGCCTTGAGCGATCGGCCGAGCGTGCCGGAACCGCCGACCTCGACGACGTGGTCGACCCCTTGGCCGTGGGTCAACTCCCGGACCCGTTTCTCCCAGTCCGGGTTGGTCCGGTAGTTGATCCCGTCGGACGCCCCGAGTTCTCGCATTCGATCGAGCTTGTCATCGCTGGACGACGTGGCGATCACCCGCGCGCCGTGGAGCAGGGCGAACTGAAGCGCGAAGACCGAGACGCCCCCCGTCCCCTGCACGAGGACCGTGTCACCCGCCTTGACCTGACCCTCGGTCACCAGGGCGTTCCAGGCGGTGACCGCCGCGCAGGGGAGCGTGGCGGCCTCCTCCAGGGTGAGATGATCGGGAACGCCAACCAGGCCGGTCTCGGGCAGGACGACCGTCTCCGCGAGCATCCCCAGCCCACCCGCGCCCAGCGCGCCCCGAGCCGCCTCGTCCGTCACCGGACCACTCACCCAGCCTGGCATGAAGCCCGACGCCACGCGGTCGCCCAGGGCGACTCGGGTGACTCCCGGCCCAAGCGCCGCGACCTCCCCCGCGCCGTCGGAGAGGGGCACCAGGGGAAGCGGAGCTTTTGGATTGTACAGGCCCTTGACCACCATGAGGTCTCGGTAGTTCAGCGAACAGGCCCGGACCCGAACCGCGACCTCGCCAGGCCCGGGGACCGGCTCCGGCAATTCGTCAAGGGAAAGATGCTCTGGCCCGCCAAATCGCTGAACGCGAATCGCTCGCATGAGGTCGAACTCCCTCGAAAGGCGTTTTCGATCGGTCGAAACGGCCACGCGCGCGAACAGATCGCCACGAGGTTTCGGCGTGAGCCTGGCCGCGTGGCGATCTGATCAGAATGGTCCGCCCGATGATCCGTCAAGAGGCGGGCGGGTCGAGCTTCTGCTCCATCGCGAACTTCCGAAGCTTCTCCTGGGCCCGCGACTCGATTTGTCGGACGCGCTCCTTGGTGATTCCCAACTCCTTGCCAAGCTGTTCCAGGGTCCGCTCGCTGGCACCCCCCAGACCGAACCGGCTGGTGAGGATCTGGCGCTCCCGGTCGTTCAGCTTGCCGAGCATTCCCTGGACGGTTTCCTGGTTGCGCTTCTGGTCGATTTCGTACTCGTGCTCGGCGGTTCGATGGTCGGCGGCGGCCTCGAACATCTCGTCGTGGCCCGTGACGAACCGGTCGCGCCTGGTCTTTTCCTCGGGGATCGTCCTGGCGAAATTCTTCATGATCGCCCAGGACGCGTACGTGCTGAACTTGAAGCCTCGGCCCGCGTCGAACTTCTCGACCGCCCGAATCAGGCTCATGTTGCCGTCGCTGACCAGCTCGAAGAAGTTCCCAGTCGGTCCGACCCGCTTCTTCGCGATGGAGACCACCAGCCGAAGATTGGCCCGAATGATCTGATTCTTGACCGCCAACGCCTCTTCCTGAAGCCGCTCGATCTCGTCCAGGACGGTCGCCCTGGCCCGGGAGGGGTCGAGCGTTTCACGGAGCTTCGCCACGCGGTACTTCAGGTAATTCATCTTGCGGAACAGGTGCGCTTCCTGCTCCCGGTTGAGCAGGGGCGCATCGCCGTAGAGGCTCGCCAGGTAAGGCGGAAGGCCGGCCGGGGGCCTTGGCTTCGAGCCCGCCCTGGAACTCGGGTTGGCCGGGACCGGGCCCAGAAACTTCGCTTCGGCGTCAGCGGCCGAGAATTCCGGATCGTCCACGTACTCGTGCTTCTGTTCGAGAATCCGGATCGCTCGAACCTCGTTGATCGCGCGATCGATGACGGCGACCGACCGGCCATACTGCTCGGCGAGCATCTCGGCGGCGACCCCGCGACGCCACTTGCCATGGATCTGAGCCTTGGTCACCTCGTCCAGCGGGGCGGGCCGCGTCGACGCCTTGACCCGGCAGGGTGCCGCCGCGCCCAGATTCCTGGTCATATCGGGTCGATTGAGTAGCGCCTTCGGAGTTGTCATCTCGTTACCCCCCCGCCCTCGACGGGCGACTCTGTCGTTCCCTCTCTCGCTTCGGCGACTCCGACGGCCGCCGTCCCTGGCCGGGCCGGCCGCGAGGCCGATCCAACGACCGCCACACGACCCGCACGCCTGTCACTTTTTCAGCACCTGCCCAAACATGACTTCGAGAAACGTCCGGATCGGGGCCGTGCTTCGCGCCGCCTTGGCCCGGAGAACCGCTCCCTGCCAGCCATTTAGCCAAAACTCCGCGAGGGTCTCCGGTTCCAGGTCCGCCGAGATCTCTCCAGCCTCCCGCGCTTTCCGCAAACAGGTCGCGTAACGAGCGGTCCAGTCCCGAAAGATCGCGTCCAATCGCTCCCGAAACGCCTCACTCTGATCGGCCATTTCCTGACAAAGGTTTCCCACGAGGCATCCCTGCCGACAGTCTCGCGACTCCAGACATGCAAGTAACGCGCCACTCAACCGCCGTAATCGCTCCAAAGGGGAAACGTCCTCGTCATCCAGATACCGCGAAAACTCCTCGGCGACCTGTTCCGCGAACCGATCCAGCACCGCGATCCCAAACGCTTCCTTGCTCGTGAAGTAGTAGTAAAACGAGCCTTTCGGCACACCCGCGGACTGGACGATTCGGTCAAGCCCCGCATGCTTGTATCCGAGCTCCGAGAGCGCCCGCCAACCCGCGTCGAGAAGCGTTTCCCGGGTCGACTCCTTACTCATGATGAGGTCCATCCCGTTCGAACATCGCCTCGGTGCGCCATCGCCCGCCAATCACGACCTTTTCGCCACTAATCGACCGGTCGTCTAGCGATCCGGGACGCGAATAAGCGAAGGACGACTCCTCACGACGCCTGGTGTCCATAATACGGTCGGCACGGTCCCGAGGTTCGCGTACTTTCAATGGATTCCCTTGTCGACTCCCGGGTTCGCAATCCTCGCCTCCCTGGTGGCCGCTTTGGATGACGCGGCTCGATCGATTCGTCGCGGAACACGGACAAGGGGTTCGCCTCGGCGTTCGACACCGCCGGGCCGAGCCCGGTTCCACCGGTGGCTTGACCCCTCATAGATTATCGATAATCTAGAAGGCGTCAAGCGGGCTGCGTCTTCGATCCGCTCAGCGGGTCGTTGGGTGGTCATCGGGTTCCGTATCCAAACCGTTGAGCGAAGGTTCCTTGCGGCGGTCGCTCGTGTTGCGATCGGGAGCGTCGGCGACGCCCTGGTTTTTTCGGGTCGTGGGTGGTCGGTTCGCCACGAGCGCGATTCCGACAGGCCACACACTGAGAAGACGGGCGGGGCCGGGTGATGTGACCAGGGTCGACTCTTGAGGGTGGTTGGGAATGGGTGTCCGACGCGATTGCATGCGTGCCCAGATTGGCAGGGAGTTGATCCGCCGGATTGTGGAAGGAGAGTACGCGCCGGGGGACCGGCTGGTGGAGTTGCGGATCGCCAGGGAGTTCGACACGAGCCAGGGGCCCGTGCGTGAGGCCCTCCGGGAACTTGAAGCGCTTCGATTGGTGGAGACCGAGCCTTACAAGGGAACCCGCGTGCGGGCGATCAGTCTTCAGGAGCAACGGGAGGCCGCGGCGGTTCGGGGCGTGCTGGAGGAGGCGGCCGCGAAGCGAGCCGCCGGAGTCCTTCGGGGCGATACCCAGGCGCTTCAGGAGGAGGTCGCGGCGATCAAGAGCGCCGCGATCCAGGGAGATCTCGACGGCTACGCCCGACGCAACAACACCTTCCATCGCAAGATCGTCGAGGCGGCGGGGAACGCGGTGATGCTGCGCCTCTGGGACACGTTGCAACTGGAAGCGCGGACTCGAATCGGGCTGGGCACCTTCCGGCACGACCTGCAAGTGGCGGCCGATTCGCATTGGCCGATCGTGGAAGCGCTCGAAGCCGGTGACGGTGAACGCGCGGGGACTCTCCTGCGCGAGCACGCGGAACGGTTTGGCGGCGGTGACGCGCCCTGATTTCCCGACGATCCAGGTGTCGCGGATCCTGAACTGATGCGCCGATGATTGGTCCCATGCCTTGGCACAACAGGGAGTTGCCCGCCCCGCCAGGGTCGCGATCCGCGCGGTGCTTAGGGGAACTTCTCCTGATCTGTTGTTTTGAGACAACGCCACCTGGCCATTCGCGGCCGCGCGCGGCGAGATCGCCTTATCCCCTCAGTCCGATCTTCGTACCGTTGAACGTGACGCTGGGTCGCCTCGCCCGGACACGGAACGTCCGCGCCTTCCCAAACGTCGGAATCCTCCGGCAACCCTTAGGAGAATGGAATGTTTCCCGCCACGTTGAGCGATCGGCTCGATGCGATGATTGATGAGTTGATCATGGATGGGAGTATTGAGTCGGCCTCGCTCGTCTCAATCTTGCTCGCCGCCAAGGATTCGCTCAAGAGCGACACCTTGTTGACACTTTCGCGAACGGTCTGGGCCGCGAACAATGACCTCCGTGCCGAGACGCTCGTGGAGCATGGCTCGGAGGGATTCCGCGAGGAGCCCGGAGATCTTTCCCTGGAACCCGCCCGGACATTCTGAGCGGCGCGCGGACCTGATCGGCGATCTGGGGAAGTCTTGAAAAAGGAAACGGCGACGGCCTGACGAGCGGGGATCCTCACACCGCGCGACGGCGCGCGAGAGGGTCCAGTTCGTCAGGCCGTCGCCGTCAGTGTTCCGCGAACTTGAGTCGACCCCGCCAGGCTTCCCGCCGACCGAGCTCAGGCCGGGTTGGGGAGCAACGTCGGCTTGGACGACCGGAACCGGCGGGAAAGTCGAGGCAGCGCGGGAGTTCCCGTGAACCGTCGTTCGATCGACGCGTAAAAGAACCATCCTAGTGCCAGGGCCGCGGCGCTGACCAGCGGAACCGAGATCAGCGCGCGGACCCAGTAGTCCGTCATCCCCCACTGGTAGAGCAGGGCGTTGCCCACCACCGTGACGGGCAGGTGGGACAAGTAAATGCTGAAGCTTCGGATTCCGCAGGCCCGCAGCGGGGCCATCCAGGAGAGTCCGGACAGTAACGCGTCCCAGCGGTGCGACGCGATCAGCGAAAGTCCGAACAGGCCCGCGGCCGTGTTGGACGCGGAGCCCTCGCAGATCCCGATCAGGGCGAGCGCTCCGATCCCCAGTTCAACCGCCCGACGCCCCATCGCCGGGCCTTCCAGGCCGGCGGTCAGCCGCCAGTAGGCCGCCAGTCCCACGGCGAACTCGTGCCAGCGGACCGGAAAGGTGCCGTCCCAACGATGGAGGGCCCCCGAATCCCAGGCGACCAACCGCGCCACGAGGATGAAACCCGACGCGACCGCGAGCCCTCGAAACAGCCGACGAGGGGAGAGCCAGAGGATCAGGCAGCAAACCGCGTAGAACTGCTCCTGATAGCAGAGCGACCATGCGACCCGCGTGTAGACCGACGCGTGGGTTCCCCAGACCCTTGGCCGCCAGGTCTCGGTGAGCGTCAGGTTGCCGATCCACTGGGCTCCGGTGAGTTGGCTGGGGGACTCCAGCTCCAACGCCAGGGGGCCGCGGTGCAGGTCCGGCCGACCCATCGCGTCGAGCGACGCCACCAGCGCCACGAACCCGAACAACGCGACCCAGTACGTGGGGAAAATGCGCCAGGCCCGTCGCAACAAGAATTCCCAGGGTGTGATTCCCTTGCGACGGGCCGATTCGAGACTCGAGGCGATGCAGTAGCCGCTAATCACGAAGAACATCGAGGTTCCAATGTTCAGCGTCAGGGCCCGCATCACCGTCATTCGGATCCAGCCGTCCCAACCCGCGCCCTGATCGGCTCCCGTCCAGAGCGTCACACCGACGTGCTCCAGGACCACGAGCAGGCAGATCACGCCGCGCCAGACGTCGAGCATCTGGTAACGGCGGCTTCCCGCCCCCTGAGTTTGGTTCGCCGCGTCGGTCATCGTACACCTCGGTCTGGCGAGCGTGGGCGGACGGCGATCCTCGCGCGACGGTCGCTCCACCTGGCGGGGACCAGGCTCGGAGCGTGTCACGGGGAATCCACGACCGCCGCGATCGACTCGCGTCGTCTCGTGCGCTTTCGCGTGCTATTGGGCCTTCGGCTTCGCCTGGGTCGTCTCGGACGAGAGCGCCTTCCTGGACTTCGCGACGGCAAGTCGCTCCGACTCTCGCTAGCCCTCCGAATCGACCAGACAGCGAAACCGCGGGTGTCCGTGGTCCCCATGCGCTCGCGATTTGATTCCGCGGGCACCCCGCCTTGCGGGCTTGGACCACCGGTCACCACAATTTAAGCGTAGCGTCGAATCCGAGCGGTCTGTCCTAACGATTTGGGAAAAAATCGGGAGGACCGCCGCCGAGCGCTCTTTAAGAGGGTGGATAATGGGCCTTCGAGTGGAGGTTTGCGTCGAGGGGGTTCGTGGGGCGGTCGCCGCCGCGGAAGGGGGTGCCGACCGGGTCGAACTCTGCGAGGCCCTGGACGTGGACGGCCTGACTCCCCACCCCGCCGAGGTTGCCGAGGCCTGTCGGAGGCTGACGATTCCCGTTCATGTGCTCATTCGACCCAGGGCGGGCGGGTTCATTCACGACTCCAGCGAGTTCGAGACGATGAGCCAGAGCCTGATCGTGGCGAAACGATCTGGGGCTCTGGGGATCGTGATCGGGGCGAATCGGCCCGACGGTTCGGTCGACCGCGCCTTGGTGGCCGCGCTCGTCGAGCGGGCGAGGCCGCTGAGCGTGACGTTCCACAAGGCGTTCGACACGACGGCCGACCCGATGGCCGCGCTGGAGGATCTGATCGCGTTGGGCATCGACCGGGTGTTGACGTCGGGCCAGGCCGCCACCGCCAGGGAGGGTCTGGGCCTGCTGGAGGCTCTGGTCCGTCGCGCCGCGGGCCGGATCGTGGTGATGGCGGGGGGACGGGTCCGCGAGGGGGACCTTCCCGCGCTGGGCGCGGCGGGCATCGTCGAGGTTCACGGGGCCTCGGCCGTGATGACCGAGGGTCAAACCGACCCGGCGAAGGTCCGGTCGTTCGTGATGGCCGCCCGCCGGGTCGTCGTGTC
>JBFWRA010000024.1:0-11855 GCA_050249155.1 Isosphaeraceae bacterium
AGGGGATCTGGCTCCTCCGCCATCCCACCGGACGCGACGCCCTGGACCAGGTCAAGGAACTCCCGCCGCGTTGGTCGGACTGGTCGGAAGCGGACTGGATCCACGCCGCCTCGCGAGCCAAGGTCCGCGTCTCGGACCGCCGGCTCGACTTCCCCAGGGAGTACCCGTACTACCTGGGCTGGAACGCGCAAATCTCCAACCTGCCGGGCACCACGATGTTCCTGCCGGTCGTGGATTGCACCTGGCAATATATCAACGCACTTTTGATTTTACTCTCGGAGCCCGACGGCAAACGCCCGCTGATCGTCGACGACTGGCAACGGTTTCGACCCCGGACGTTCGTCGAACGCCTGGCGAAGATCGCCGGGGCGCTGGGCTTGGGAGAGGCGATTCCCTATCACCCGGTCGGCGGCCTGAAGTGGATCCGCAACGGGTTCGTCAACAAGGACAACGTCGGCCCGCTGGGGTTCGGCGGCGCGCTTCGAACCGACTACGAGGCATTCTTTTATTTTCAAAATTTGATGTTGATCGGCCAGGCGCTGGGGCTGGGGGGCTGGATCCACGGCTCGGTCTTTCCGCCCTACCTTTACCTGGAGGAACCCGAGAAGGGCTGGCACGGGTTGGGGTTCCGGATGCAGGCCCCCAAAACGCTCAACCCGATGCCGCCGGTGCCCGCCTCGCAGCCCAACCCCGTCGGGATCGACGGCGTGCTGGAGGGGCTTTGCCCCCCTTACGTCGGGTCGATGGACGAGGCGGTCGACCGGGTGGTCGAATCCAAGTACGGAGCCAAGGGGGCCTACGGCGACGCCCAGGGGTTCAGCAGGCCCTACAAGCAGGCGTCCCAGGGTGAGGAGTACCTGCGCCAGGCGACCCACTACGAGCCCAGGGCGATCGCCTACACGAAGGAGATCTGCCAGTACCTGGTGGACACCTACGGCCGGTTCCCCGCCCACGTCGACGCCTTTTACTGTCCCGGCATGTGGCTCCAGTTCTCGCACCTGGAGATGGAGTATTACGAGAAGTTTTTCGACATGAGACAGTACGGCCGACAGGCCGATCACGCCGCCGCGTGCCGCGCTCGACGATAGAAACGCGAGAGCCCCAGGGCGTCGATCGACGGCCGACCTAGGGGCCAGGAAGCCGACCGCCGCGAACGTTCCCTTTCGGAGAGAGTCGCGTCCGAGCCACCGAGAGGAGTCGAACCCTCCACCTCCGCTAGATTTATGAAGATGCATCAATGCGTCGTCGTGGGTGGGCGGAGTGGGAGGGGCGGCCGTCGGTCCATGCTCGGCGAGCGAGGGTCGCGGGGGGTTCCGTCGGGGACGGTGACTCACCGCGTCCCAAATCCTCCCACAAGTGTCATTGCGTTCACCTCGGTTGCGATGCGCTTGGTTCGGGATGAAGACGGCCTTGCGATGCTTCACGGAACGTAGCGTCGCTTTTCAGAACGATACGATGCTTTTCCGGACCGTACATTGAACCAAGGTGTGAGACCTGGTCTAATCGCGATCAGGGCCTGGATGGTGCGTGGCGGCGTTCCTCGCTCACAACGCGAAACGAATCGAGGGCCCGGGGAGGTTTCTCGATGTCGAAATCCGTTGGATGCGTTCCGCTCGCGGCCGTCGCTCTCGTCGCCTTCGGCACGTGCCTGGAAGGCCGCGCCCAGGTCATCATCGCCCCCGTATCGGTGCTCGCGACCCCTCCGATCAACGGGAATTTCTCGTTCGACCGAACGATCGATCAGTCCGGCCTGTCGACGACTTACGTCAGCGGCGTGACCAACTTCAACGCCTACGTCGCTTCCAGTCCCACACACCTCCGAACGAACATCCCCCCGACGTTTGGTCTGACCGCGACCAACCCGCCAGGGAACGTCGATTACGACCTCGGCTCCGTCTACGACCTGGACAAGATGGCGTTCTGGAACTACGGATTCAGCGGCTCCGCCGCGATCAATTCGTTCCAGGTGTACACCTCCAACGACTCGACGTTCACGACGTCCTTCCTCGCGGGATCCTTCACCGCCGTCGACGACGGGAACAGCACCTTTAACAACGTGCAGGTCTTCGACCTGACCGATTCGACCGCCCGCTATGTCCGCATGAGCGTCCTCACGAGGGCGGGCCCCGCCGGCGTGGGCTTCGGCTACGGCGAGATCGCGTTCGGCACGGCGGCGATTCCCGAGCCGTCGCCCGCGACGCTCGGGCTGGTCTGTCTCGGCCTGGCCAGCCTCGGCCGGGCGATTCGCCGTCGTCGCTAGGTTTTGTCCCCGCCAGCGGAAAACCCGGCGGGCCCTGTGACGACCACCGGGACGCGCTTCCCGCGTCTCGCACGACCGGCAACGCCTCGGAATCCGTTCCGGACGACTCGTTCCATCCTTATTCGCGAACGTGATCCCGACGGCCCTGGCGCGAATGGCACGCGCCGCCGACTGGCACCCTGTCTCGTGCCTCGCCTCAACGATTCGTCGCCCCTCGCCCTGGCTTGGGCGACACGACGATGGGCGGTGTGGAGACAGCCGGCTGAACCCAAGGCGCGATGAGCCCACGCCCACTTCCGCCGGACTTCGCGACGAACCGACGATCCGTTAGAGCCACCGAATGGAGTCGAACCATCAACCCCCGCTTTACGAAAGCGGTGCTCTGCCGATTGAGCTACGGTGGCGGCGAGCATGAACTCCCCAACTATAGGGGAGTGCCTTCGGATGTGTCAAGTCGGGCTCGCGCTCTTGGTCCATGACGGCATGAATTCATGCTCGACACGTGGCGTCGTGTCATTGGCTTGCCAGTCGCGTGATTGGCGGACTCGTCCGTGTCACGCGACGTCGCGTGGGGCTGGACGGATCGTCTCATCAAGGGCTTTTTGGGGATCGTGACTGTCGTTCGTCACCGATTGGGTCGGGCTTCGTAAGGAGAGGGACGGGAGGGAGGTCGGAGAACCTCGATGGGTTTCCGACCACCGTGGGCCCGCCGATGCTTCGACGATCGCCAGGGCGGCGTTCGGCCGCCTGGTTTGATCGACCGCGAACGGACCTTGGACCATCAGGTTCAGGGCCGGTGGTGGTCGCGGTCCCCGCCACTTTCGATACGCTCGCCATCACCAACGTGTGCCCGATTGGTCAACCGGCATCCGCGGCCGGTTAAGATCTGGGACGTCGTTCCGCCTCGACCAGTCTGAGCGAAGGAGCTTGAGCGATGAACCAACGGTTCGACGATCTTTGGGAATTCTCGGCGGATACCGACGAGCTCTGGCGCGGCCTGAAGCCGTCGGAGGAGGAAGTCGAGCAGATTCTGGAGGCCTGGACGCGTGAGCGGAGCCAGCGGATCGAGGCGTTGTTGATCCTCGATCAGACGCGTCGATTCCTTCGCGGGATCGTGACCCGGGACGAACTCGCGCCGGGCCGGATTCGCAGGGCGAGGCACCTCCTCCAGGCCATCAAGGAGCTTGGGGACGATCTCTCCTGAGCGGAGGACGGGACGGCGCGGGTGGCAGGGTCGGACACGGTGGCGGACCGTGACCGACCCGAGACCTGATTCAGCCGAGGAGTTGCTTGACGACCTTGGCGAGGATCTCGCCCGATTCCGTCAAGCCGTAATAGTTGTTCTTGCCCTGTCGTCGCGGGGCGATGACGCCTCCGTGCCGCAGCAGCGCGAGGTGATGGCTGACGGCGGGCTGGCTCTGGCCCAGGCGTTCGCAGAGCGCGCCGACGTGGTGTTCTCCCTCGGAGAGCGCCAGGACGACCCGCAGCCGGGTCGGGTCGCTGACGTGCTTCAAAAGCATGGAGGAGCGCTGAGCGAGTTTCAGGCGTTCCCCCGCGTCTTTGGCGGCCTTCTTGGCCGCCACGGCTTTTCCACGGCTGGTGATCTTGGGTGTGGCGTCGGTCGTCTCCACAAATCGTCTCCTCGGTTCCCACGGGGGCCTCGCCGGGCGAAAAAAGGCGGGTGGAGCGAAGCGAGTCACCCCAGGGGTGTGGAGGGCGGTTCACCACGGCCGCGGGGACTCACGCGGTCCCTTTGCGGATCCGAAGTCCTCGGGCTTTTCTTGAGGTCCGAAAACGGCGGCGGGTCTCGGGCGACGACGCCCGAACTCAATCCGTGGTGAGATTCGCCCATGAGCGTACTGAATCTATCATGAGCGGCCCCGTCGACAACTTCCTTTTTGTCGTTCTCACCAATTTTTCAGTGGTTCGCATGACCGAATGCCAGAGGAGTCACCCTCGGGCGTTCCGAGGGGCGCGCGCCAGACGCCGCGCGGGTGTAGACGTCGAGGTAGCGATCGACGTTGCGCTCCATGCCGAACAGTTCTTTGGCGACGGGCGAGGTGGCGGTCGCGAGTCGTTTCGCCAGCGCGGGGTCGCCCAGCACGTCGAGGATCGCGTCGGCCAGGGCCCCTGGCTCGACGGCCGCGAGCCTGCCGGCACCGGTGTCTCCCAGAATCGTCTTGTAGTCGCCGAAGTCGGTCGCCACGATCGGCCGGCCGGAGGCGAGGTAGACGGCGATCTTGCTTTGCACGGAGTAGTTCTCCCGGCAGGCCAGCCGGGGGTGGACCAGAACGTCGGCCCTTCGAGTCAGGGCGACGACTTGCTCGGGGGTCTGGCCGGTTAGAACGGTGAGTCGGTCGGCGAACGGGCCGAGCCGCTTTCGGTACTCCTCGCCCGCCTCCGCGGGGCCACCCACCAGCACGCAGCGGGACTGGGGCCGCCGCTCGAAGACTTTCGGCAACGCGTCGATGAGCACCGGCACGCCCTGGTTCGGGTGAACGATGCTTCCGACGTACATGACGACCTGATGGCCGGGCTCGATTCCAGGGATCGAGGCGGTCGGGCCGGGGCGGTCGTACTCGCCCAGGTCGATGCCTGGGTAGATCACCGAGACCCGGTCGGCCGGCACCCCTTTCTCGTGGATCACGACTTCGCGGACCGGCTCTCCCAGGACGATGACGGCCGAGGCGAACCGGCAGACGGCTCGTTCCAGCGCCACGTACGACCGGAACACCAGGCCGCGCCCGAGCCGGTCGCGCTCGACCTCGTCCCCCAGCAGCGAGTGGATCTCGTAGACCAGGGGCCAGCCAAACGCCCGACAGGCCGCGTAGGCCCGGGTCGCCCCGCCGTAGTGCTGGGCGTGGACCAGGTCGAAGGGAAATTCCCTGAAGATCCGACGCAGACCGGTGACCCAGTCGGCCGGTCCGAGGGTGAAGGAGGGGGTTCCCTCGAAGTCGCCGCGGGTGGATCGGCCCACCAGGGGCCTGGCCCGCAGGTGCGCGTGGACGACCTCCACACCTCGGGTTTTCAAGGCCCGAAGGATTTTGATCGGCAGCATCGCCGTGCCGTCATATTCGCCAGGGATCGGGAACGACGTGACCATCATGATGCGCATCGGTGATCCTCCTGCCACAGGCACTTCGCATCCGTTCACCCCGAGCGTTCGGGGAAGGGGAACCCAAGCATAGTGGGGGCGTTCCTCGCGGAGAACCCCAATCCCCCCGACTCCGCGCCACCGGCGTGATCGCGAGCCCGAGGCCCCCACGCGCTCGGTTTTCGAGGAGTGCGGTCTCCTGGACCGCCGATCCCCAGGGAAGACCTGAGAAGGTGCCTCACGGAAGGTGATGAGCCGGGAGGGAGTCCGGGATGGCGACGTTGACGCTTTCGGCGACCGTGGAAAACCTGTTTCGCCTGGCCTGGCACGCCGAACGATCGGGGCGGTCGCACCTCCGTGACGCGATGTTGACCCTGGCGGTCGCCGAAAGCGGGCCTGACGAGGCCGTGCTCGCGGAGCGTTGCCGACGGTTGTTGATCGCCCGGCAGCCCGATCACTGGTACGCCAGCACGGCGACTCTCGGCCAGGCGCTGACCCATTCGAAGGTCGTCGCGATCATCGACCGACTTCGGGCGATGTTTCCACCGATCCGCGTCCAGCGTTGGTTGTTCCGCTTCGCGGTCGAGCAGGGGGCCTTCAACGGGTCCGACGTGCCGCTCCGCCGGGTTTTCGAGGACCTCGGGCTGCTTCCCGCGCGAGGGAACTCCGCGGCGGGACGACAGTCCCAGGCCCCCACGGTACGGTTCCCCACCCCGGTCCTGGACGGCGAGGATCGCGCCGAGCATCGCCGAGACCTTGGCGCGTTCTACCTCTCCCTCTTATTCTCAATGGCCGTCTTGATCGAAACGGTCAGCGATCGCCAGCGAGGGGCCGCCGATCGAGACACCCGGGCCGCCTGACCCGGGACGCGGAGCGGGGCGAAGCGCGCGGACCGGGCTGGGGACTCATGCCGAACAGGGCGGAACGGCGACAACAGAAGAACTGGACGCCGATCCGCAGGGGCCTCTGGCGCCGCGTCTCGTCGAAAATCCCTCCGTTCTGGAGGGGCAGGCGTGGTATGCGGGTCTTCGTGCTGATCCTCACCGCGTGGATGATCGGCGCGGTTGGGATTCATTTCAGCGAGCGTGAGAACCCGGCCTTTTCCAGCTACGGTGAATCCTTCTGGAGCACCTGGATCATCCTGTTCAGCGGTGTCGACGTGCCGCTGACCACGGGGCTGGGGCGGCTCTTCGGCATGCTTCTGGTGGTCACCGGCATCGGCCTGGTCAGCCTCTTCACCGGCACCGTGGCCTCGGTGCTGTTGGAGGCTCGCCTGCGGAGAAGAGACGTGGAAAAAATCGAAATGCAGGGCCACCTGGTGATTTGCAACTGGGGCCCCAACGGCCTCCCCTTGATCCGGGAGGTCCATAGCAAGCTCGTCCAGCCCAGAAGGCCGGTGGTCATCGTCCACGACCTCACCGACGACGTCATCCTGCCCGACACCAGTGACGATCCAGCCTTCACCGACGTCTACATCGTTCGGGGGGAACCGACCAACGAGATCATCCTGCGACGCGCCAAGGTCTCCATGGCGCACTCGGTGATCGTGCTGGCCGACCACCGCGAGGGGCGGCACGCCGACGGCAAGACGTTGATCACCTGCGTCGCCATCCGGAACCTTTGCCGGGGCGACACCGCGCCCAGCATCATCGTCGAGTGCTGCAACCCGACCTTTCGAAGCCACCTCAGCAAGGCCGGCGCCGACGAGATCGTGCTCTCCGACGAACTCGGCCTGCGGATCATCGCCCGGTCGGCCCTCTACCACGGCATGACCCGGGTCTACCAGGAACTCCTGACCGTCGGCCGAGACGCCAACGAGATGTACGTCCTACCGGTGCCACCCGAGCTGGTCGGACGCGACTTCGTCGAGATCAGCGGCCTCTTCGCCCGAGACCGTTCGCAAAAGCAGTCCTGTCTTTTGATCGGCATCCAGCGCGGGGAGAACATGCACCTCAACCCGCTCGGCCAGGATGCCGGCCCGGTTCGCGAAGGGGATCAGCTCATCCTGCTCAGCCGCGTGTTTCTCAAACCGAACGACCTTCTGCCCGTGGAACCCCCGGTGCCCCGGGTCTCCTGACGAGGGTCCGACGCTCACGAACCGAATCGGCTCTCGCCTCCTTCGCGTTCCACCTCGGTTCCGGCGGTGGGCAGGAGGCGGACCGGCTCGCGGCGTTGGCGCTGGTCTCGCGTCAGCGCGCCGCCGAGCCGTCGGTCCAGCGCGTCGATCGCGGCGTCCAGGACTCCCCTGGCGGTATCGAGGTGGTGGGGACGCAGCGCGTAGGGGTCGCGCGGCAGACCGGTGCGCGGGTGGAACAGCCGACTCGCCGGAACCCCCAGCGCCGCGGCCTGATGGGGTTGGATCGGCTCGAAGTCGGCGTCGCGACGGGGGGCCCGGTAGTAGGCTCGGCGATCCGAGGCGTGGCCGGGATAGGCCCACGACGCCCGGAGGGTCAGCAACTCGGCGAACTGGGGCCAGGGGGCCTGGTCGGGAAGGAAGGGGCCCGTCGGGCCGTCCGACACGACCGCCGGCAGGATGCGCCAGGCGTCGGACAGCGGCAAGGGACGACCCGGATCGGCCAGCAGCGGAATCAACTCCGGACGGCCCAGCTCGACGGCCGCCTGATGCACGAGGGCCTCGGCGCTGGCGAGGTAGAGCGTCAGCGAGGCTCTGGCCAGCCGGCTGGCCTCCCCTTCCGATCGCGACAGCGCGCGCTTGCTCTGCGTGTGAAAGTGCAACGCGTCTTGATAGAGGCAGTGGAACGGGCTGATCGTCGTCTCGATCACCCAGCCGAGACCGCCGGCGTCGGGGTCCCCGCCGGTCGTTCTCAAGGAGGACTGGCCCGGATCGCCAATCGCGACGGGGTCGTTCAAGGGCCCTGTTCCGGGCTTCCCCTGGCGCATGCCTGGCCGTCCCCCGAGGGTCCGTCGACGGAATTCGCGGTGGTGAGATATCGACGTATTCTATCAGCGAACCGAGTCCCGGCACAACGCCCCAAGTCGTCGCCTCGGCCGGATTCCGCGGAGTCGTTCGCCCCCTTCGCGACGGTCAGGCGATCACTTCCCGGATGCGGAGGCAGACGCGCAGAAGTTCGGCGAGGTCGTCCAGGCGCAGGGCGTTCGGGCCGTCGGAGAGGGCCTCCTCGGGCCGAGGATGCACTTCCAGAAAGAGGGCGTCGCACCCCGCGGCGACCGCCGCCCTGGCGAGGTATGGGATCATCTCACGTTCCCCCCCGGTCGCCGTTCCCCCAGCGCCGGCGCTGGGCAGTTGCACCGAGTGGGTCGCGTCGTAAACGACTGGCGCGCCGGTCCGCCGCATGAGCGGGATCGCTCGGAAGTCGTTGACGAGCCTGCCGTAGCCGAAGGTCGTGCCGCGCTCCGTCAGCAGGACGCCCCCGTTTCCGGTCTCGACCAGCTTCTGAACGACGTTGCCCATGTCCCAGGGGGCCATGAATTGCCCCTTTTTCACGTTGACTGGCCGTCCGGTCGCCGCCGCCGCCTCCAGCAGGTCGGTTTGCCTGGCGAGGAAGGCGGGGATCTGAAGCAGGTCCACGACCCGGGCGATCGGCTCGGCCTGGATCGACTCGTGGACGTCGGTCGTCACGGGGAGCCCCGTCTCCGCCTTGATCTGTTCGAAGATCCTGAGCCCTCGCTCCATCCCGGGGCCCCGGTAGCTGGATTTCGAGGTCCGGTTGGCCTTGTCGAAGGACGCCTTGAAGACCAGTGGGACGCCGAGCCCCGCGCAGATCTCGACGAGTCGCCCGGCGATGATCCGGGTCAGGTCGTTGGGCTCCATCACGCAAGGCCCGGCGATCAGGGCCAGGGGCTCGCCATTCCCGATCCGGACCGGCCCGACGGCCACCGGGTTGGTCAGTTCGGCCATGTTCGCCCCCAGGGACGGGCGCGCGGGAACGCGCCCGAGGATGGATGGGTTCCGTTCGATCGATTCCATCTTCACGACCGAGATCTTAACGACTCGGCCTGGGGCTGACGACCCGAAGCGGCCGGGTCAAGGCTTGCTGGGCGTGAGGATCTCGAGCGCCTGGGGCAAGGCCACGATCGACCAGCGCGAACCGTCCGACTCGATGAACCCGCCGGGATCGCCGTCGAGTTGCACGGGAACGCGCTCCGAGGCGCTGATCTCGACCCGGCGAACCCGGCGGTGCGAGATCCCTCGCCGTTTCAAGTGAAGGCCCCGAAGGACCAGCCAGAGGTAATGCAGCGCGTTGAGCGGACCGGGCTTCTGAAAGACCACCAGGTCGAGCCAGCCGTCGTCCGCCACGGCCGACGGGGCGAACGGCAAGCCCAGCGCGTACCGGGGAAGGTTGAAGACGAAGACCGTCGAGCCCTCGAGTTCCTCCTCCGCGCCGGGGTCGGCGACGCGGACGGTCATCATCGGAAAGCCGTAATCGAGGCTCGCGCGGAGGATCGGCTCCACGTAGGCGGCGCGGTGGGTGGGGCGAGGCAGCCCGGTGCGACGGACCCTGGCGCGGTGGTGCCGTGTCACGACGTCCGCGTCGAACCCGATTCCAGCCATCAGGGCGAACCGTCGGCCGTTGGCCTCGCCCAGGTCGATCCGTCGCACGTGTCTGGCGACGATGGCGTCGGCGAGCTGGGTCGAGTCGGGCGTCATCCCGAAATGCCTGGCGAAGAGGTTCTCGGTGCCGGTCGGCAAGACCGTCATCGGAACGTTGGGGCGATCGTTGATGAGAGCGGCGACGGTGCCATCCCCACCGACGGCCACCAGGCAATGCGCGCGGGGATCGGCGGTCGCGTCGGCCACGAGCTGGGTTCGGCCCTCCACGGTCCAGGCGATCCGGGAACGAAATCCCCGGGCGCGCAGTTCGTGAACCAGCCGCGAGACTCGCTGGCGGCCCTTGCCCTGGCCGGCCCCGCGGTTCGCCGCGATGCCGACCCAGGCTCTGGATCGGACCGCGCTGGTGGAGGGCCGCCGGGTCGTCTCCAGCGTCGCGGAGCCAGGGACCGGGGAAGGCGGGCCGGTCTCTCTCAGGGAGATGGAGAGACCTTCGGGCGAAGGTGCCGCCTGAACAGGCTCGGCCTGAGACATCCTCGGGTCGCCTTCCCCCTGGTGCTCACGGTGAGAGACCGCGACCTGAGACCGCGACGAAAGTAACGTGATCCGATCGATCGATCAGCGGACCAGTGATGCCGGCCGTGTCGTCGCGCCGCCCTCGGAGTTCCGGAGCCGTTCGACCAGCGCCTGGTTCTCGGTCAGGGAGGATCGGAACCGCTCACTGAGGCCGTCCAGCTCGGCCCGAAGTTCGGCGTTGGTGGCCTTGAGTTGTTCGACCAGGGCTTCGGCTTCCGCCTTGGCCTTGGTCTCGGCCTCGCGCTCGGCCATCCGAAGTTCGCCCCCGTCCCTGGCGGCGGCGATCGTCCTGGTGAGGGACTCGAACTGGTGTCGCAGATGCGAGGCGTTGTCCAGGACCTGCGCCCTGGCCTTTTCGACCTCGGCTTGCTGAACTTGAAGCACGGTCAGTTCGGACTGGGTCTTCAGACGCTGCTGGTAGGTTTCGTCGACGAGAACGGCCAGCTGACGCTTCGAGGCGGCGATTTCCTCTTCGAGCTTGGCCACGTCCTCGGTCAGCTTCTTGACGGCCTCGCCGCCGCTGCGGTTGACCTGGGTCACTCCGGCCGCCAGCAGCACCCAGACCGCCGCCAGCAGCATCGAGAGAACCGACAAGACTTTCCCCGCTGTCGACATCGAAGATCTCCCCGCCCCGAGTGGGTGGAGTGGAGTGGGTGGTTCGATTGGCACGGTGGCCACGGTCGGAGTATCGGCTCGCCTTCTCGGCGGGACGACGTAAGATATCCCCAATATACCCGGGTCTCCCGACCGGTGCCAAGTGGTAGGGCCACAACCCCTTTCGCTTCTCCCGCGGATGCGCCATCACGGCCAAAATCGACAGGATCGGCGCGATCCACGATACGCTTCGCGGCCTCGGGGTAAGGAGAATCGAGCATGCCTATGAACGTCCGAGAGGAAGGGAGCCTGATCGTTCTCTCCAATTTCGGCAGGCTCATGAACGACCCTCGATACGTCGACGCGGCGCGGGACGTCGGCGCGCTCCTCGACGAGGGGCACCGTCGATTCGTGATCGACCTGGACTCGCTCCGAGACCTCAGCGACGTCGCGCTGGGATTGCTCACGACGATCACCCGACGGATTCGCCAGCGCGAGGCCGAGGCGGTGCTGATCCACGTCCACCGCGACGTGCTCCGGCACCTCGACGAGATGCGAATGGACGACTACTGGGAGATCTTTGACGATTACAAGGAGATCGAGGCGTTCTTCAAGGAGGACGACCCCGAGCCCGAGCCGAACGACTGACAGGCCCCTGGCGGCCGAGGCGCGGATCAGAGCGGGTCCGGTTCGCGCGGGTCGTCGCCACGAGGGACCACGTCGTCACGCACTCTCACCAGGAGTGGCTGGGAGTGATCGCGAAGTCCCTCGCCCTGAAAGGGCGGCGGAATCAAGCCCGG
>JBFWRA010000025.1:0-11776 GCA_050249155.1 Isosphaeraceae bacterium
TCGAACTGACCGCCACGGGGTCCGACGCCAACGGCGACACGTTGACCTATTCGTGGGAACAACGCGACCTGGGCGTGGCTCAGAACCTCGTGACCGCCGACAACGGCACCAGCCCCATCTTCCGCGTCTGGAACCCGACCACCAACCCCACCCGAACGTTTCCCAGGCTCTCAAACCTGTTGAACAACACCCTGCCAGTCGGCGAGAAGTACCCGGCCGTCGCCCGCGCCCAGATGAAGTTCCGGGTCACCGCGCGGGACAATCGCTCCGGCGGCGGCGCGGTCAACTGGGCGGATACCTTCGTGCAGGTCGTCAACACCGGGGCACCCTTCCTCGTCACCTCGCCGAACACGGCCGTGACCTGGAACTCCGGGACGACTCAGACCGTCACCTGGAACGTCGCGGGCACGGACAGCGGCCTCGTCAATACGCCGAACGTGAACGTCAAGCTCTCCACCGACGGCGGCCTGACCTTCCCGATCACCCTGGCGAGCAACGTCCCCAACGACGGCTCGCAGGACGTGACCGTCCCCGCCTTGAACACGTCACTGGCTCGCATTCGAGTCGAAGGGGCGGGCAACATTTTCTTCGACCTCTCGAACGTCAATTTCACCATTAGCAACGTCGACGTCACGCCACCCACCGTGGATATCGTCGACGTCACGCCCGACCCGCGGAACACGTCCGTCAGTTCGATCGCCATCAATTTCAGCGAACCCGTGACCGGATTCGGCCTCGGCGACCTCACGTTGACGAGGAACGGATCACCCGTGTCGCTGGCAGGCGCCAGCCTCGCCGGAGGACCACAAAACCACACCCTCAACGGCCTCTCCGGACTCACGAACGTCGAAGGCACTTATGTGCTGACGCTCAACGCGGCGGGCTCCGGCATCGTCGACGGCGCGGGCAACCCACTGGCCTCCAACGCCAGCGACACCTGGGTCACCGACCTCACCGCGCCCACCCTCGATATCGTCGACGTCACGCCCGACCCGCGGAACACGTCCGTCAGTTCGATCGTTTTCGCGTTCAGCGAACCCGTGACCGGGTTCGGCCTTGGCGACTTCGGGTTGAGTCGCAATGGAGTCCCGATCTCTCTCGCCGGAGCGAGCATCTCTGGTGGTCCTCAGAACTACTCGCTCGACGGGCTGACCTCGATCACGAATATCGAGGGTGCTTACTTCCTCTTATTCAACGCGGGAAGTTCCGGCGTCCCGGACCTCGCCGGAAATCCCATCACGCTCAACGCGCTCGAATCCTGGTCTCTCGACCTCACCGCGCCCACCGTGGATATCGTCGACGTCACGCCCGACCCGCGCAACACGCCCGTCGGTTCGATCACGATCGTCTTCAGCGAGGCGGTCACGGGCTTCGACCTTGGTGACCTCGCGTTGACTCGCAATGGCGGTCCCAACCTCCTCACGGGCGCGCAGACCCTCACCACCGCCGACAACGTCACGTTCACACTCAACAACCTCACCGGGCTGACCACCCCCGGCGGCAACTACGTGTTGACCCTGACGGCCCCCGGAGGCATCGCGGACCTCTCGGGAAACCCGCTGGCCACGGGGGCCTCCGATCACTTCCTCGTTCAGACCACGCTCGTCGTCACCTCGGTCATGACGACGCCCGGCGGGGTCGTGGTCACCTTCAACAAGCCGATCAATCCCATCTCGCTCAACATGTATGACAACTCGGTGGGCGCTCTGGGCCCGGCCGACCTGACCTTCGTGGGCTTCATCGACGGCCCCGTCCGCGGCTCGCTCATCGTCGCCCCCGACAACCTCTCGGTCACCTTCGTCAAGACGGGCGGCCTGCTCACCGCCCAAAACTACCTCGTCACCCTTCGCTCCGCCGCCAACGGCTTCAAGGACGCCAGCGGAGGACTCCTCGACGGCAACGCGGACGGCACCCCTGGCGACAACTTCTCCGCCGCCTACAATCCACCCGGGTCCCTTGGCAGCCGCTTCATTTTCTTCCCCGACTTTTCCCGGGGCTCAGGACAGCCCGTCGACGTCCCCGCCACCTCGACCGGACTCCCCGTCTCCATCAGCGACGGGACCGGTGTCACGTCCGTGTCGCTCCGGATCAACTACAATCCCGCATATCTGGTTCTCAACTCCGTCACCCCGGGTCCCGACGCCCCCGGCGGAGCCGTCGTCAACCTCGACACGTCGACCCCGGGATTCGCCCTGTTGACCTACTCCGGCCCGGCGCTTCCCTCCGGCGTAGCCCGGTTCGCCAGCCTCAACGCGATGGTCCCGACCAGCACGCTCTATGGGCTAAAGCAGGTTTTGACGTTCACGAATCTCTCCGTCAACGCCGGCGCGATCACCACCATCGCCGACCCCGCCGTCCACGTCGTCGGATACTTTGGCGACGCCACCGGCAACGGAGCCATCAGCGGCCTCGACGCCTCGCTCGCCAATCGGGTCTCCGCGTCGCTCGACTCCGGATTCGTCGCCTTCCAGCTCGCCGATCCTGTGATCCTCGCCGATATCAATGGATCTGGGAATATCTCGGGCCTGGACGCGACCCTCATCAACCGGTTCGCCGCGTCGATTCCCACGCCGCAGATCCCGCCGATTCCCGCGCTCCCTCCCGTGATCCAGTCGGGACTGGACCCCAAGATCAGCCTGCCGACCGGGCTGGCCGTCCGCGCCGGCGGGGCGTTGAGCGTCCCGGTCCGGGTTGAGAACACCGACGTGGTTCCGGTCGGGATCGAGGCGTTCGACCTGGTGGTCAGCCTGGGCCGAGGGGCCTTCCGGGTCCGGTCGGTCAGCGCCGCGGGCTACGACCTGACCTGGTCGTTCGACGGCGAGACCGGCCTACTGACGATCACCGCGGCCAGGCCCGACGGGCCAGTCACGATGGTTCCCGGCGAATCCGGAGTGCTGGCCAGGATCGAACTGGTGGCCCTGCCAGACGCCCGCCCCGGCTCTCATTCCCTGAACCTCCTGGAATCGGTTTACGCCAACGGCGCGGACCGTCGGACCAGCCTCAACGAGGGCCGACTCGTCCTGATCCCCGCGCCAACGAACGCGGCGGACGACCCGAACGACGGCCAGGTTCGGATCACCCGACTTCGAGCGAGAGAAACCACCCCGTCGGCGCTGGGGGCCGCCGCGGTCTGGGTGATTCCACCGCGGACCGAGTCTCCGTTCTCGGACCGACCCCTCTTCACGCTGTCGCGTCGCGGGAAGAATTCCAGGGATCGCGGGGCCAGCCGTTGAGCGAACCCAAGGCGTGGGGCGAGTCGCCCGCGATCGCCCCACGTCGACAATTCAATTACATATATAAATTGATTAGTCCGAAGTCGCGAACTCCTCGACGACCTCGAACATGTAACCGTCGGGACTCCGGAAGAAGAACCGGGCGAACGGAGTGGGCCGCTGAGCCTCGATGACCTCGGCCCCTTCCTTCCGGAGCCGGGCTCGCAACGCCTCGAATCCCTCGCCCGGATAACGCACCGCCAGATGACGGCCGTATTCCCGTTCGAACGACGACGGGGCGAAGTCGTCGACTTGAATCAGGTGGATTTCTTGCCCTGGAGCGACGCCCAGCCAGGCGACGGGCCTGGCGGCGTTGCTCGGCCGGTCGATCGGTCGCCAGCCCAACGTCGCTTCGAGAAACCTCGACGTCGTTTCAACGTCGCGCACGGCCATCGCGACATGAGCGAATGCCATGAGATCACTCCATCGAGCCCCACTCGGCCCGGGGATACCACCCCCCTCGGCGCCCTGACCTTGGTTGTGAGGGTTCGCCCTCCCCGCGCATAATACAAGGGACCGCCGGATCGGACACCCGAGTTTTCCTTCTCCGGGAGTGGATCATGCGAAATCCGTCGCTCGCGATCGCCATGGCCTGCCTGGGGATCGGAGTCTCGACGTCCGTCGCCGGGGAAGGTGGACCCACATGGTTTGACGACGTGGAGCCCTTGTTGAAGGCCCGTTGCGTGAAGTGCCACGGACCTGGCGAGCGCAAGGCGAAACTCAACCTCGCCACCCCCCAGGGATTGGCGCGAGGAGGAGAGACCGGCACGGCGGTCGTCCCCGGAAAGCTCGACGAGGGGGAACTCTGGGCCCGCGTCGTGTCCGACGAGATGCCTCCCAGGGAACCCCTCTCCGCCACCGAGAAGGAGACCCTGAAACGCTGGATCGAGGCGGGGGCCCCTGGCATGCCCTCCAGGGTGACCAACGCTCCCGAGGGATCCGAACACTGGGCGTTCCGGCCGATCTCTCGCCGCGACCCGGCGCACCCTCGCCGATCGATCGACGAATTCCTCCTCGATCGCCTCAAGGGCGAGGGCCTGACTCCCGCCGCCGAGGCCGATCGCGCGACCCTGGTTCGCAGGCTGACCTTCGACCTGACCGGGCTGCCCCCGACTCCCGAGGAAGTCGCCGCGTTCGAAGTCGACGACCGACCCGACGCCTACCAGAGGTTGGTCGACCAATCGCTCGCCTCGCCGCGTCACGGCGCGCGCTGGGGAAAGTACTGGCTCGACGCCGCGGGTTACTCGGACTCCAACGGATACTTCTCGGCCGACTCGGACCGACCGCTCGCCTATCGCTATCGAGATTGGGTCGTCAACGCGGTGAATGACGATTTGCCTTTCGATCAATTCATTCGTCTTCAGCTCGCGGGCGACGAGGTCTCGGGCCATCGTCCCGGTTCGGACGTCTCGCCCGAAGTCGCCGGGATGCTCGCCGCGACCCACTTCCTCCGCAACGGACAGGACGGCACCGGTGAGAGCGACGGCAACCCCGACGAGGTCCGGGCCGACAAGTACGCGGTCCTCGAAGGAGCCATCCAGATCATCGGATCTTCACTTTTAGGCTTGACGCTGCAATGCGCCCGTTGCCACGATCACAAATTCGAGCCCGTGCCGCAGCGTGACTACTACGCGCTTCAGGCCGTGCTCTGGCCGGCGTTCCCACTCGAGAAATGGGCGAAGCCCAACGACCGCGTCATTCACGCCGCGTCCAGGGCCGAATTCGCCCGATGGGAGGCCCAGACCAGGGAAATCAACGCCACGCTCGCGAAACTTCAGGAATCCTATCGCCAGGCCAGGCGGGCGAATCGCGAAGAGGGCGTCACCCGGTTTCACGACGCGTTTGAAGGCTCGATCGCCCCGCGTTGGCGGTCCCTCGACGGGCCCGCGCTCGGGCCGATCTCTCTGGATGACGCGAAGGCCCCGGGCGGGTTCGTGAAGGACGGGGCCTTGCGCCTGCGGGTTCCCGCCGATCCCAGTGGTCGACGACTCGTGACTTCCGAATCCTTCGACTGGACCCCGTCGGCCGAAGGGGAATGGGTCGAGGCATCGTTCCGGCTCGTCTCGCGATCGATCGACAAGGGCCCCGTCGCGGAACGAGTCGGGTACTTCATCGCCGCCCACGACGGGGGGGCGGTCCCCGACGCTCGGGGCAACCTTCTGATCGACGGCAACCCCGCCGGCGGCGCCTCGGTCCACCTCGGATATCCTGGCGTGGGGGCCAGGGGTCTCGGTTCCATTGGCACAGCCAAGTATCGGGATGGACATGATTACGGGGTTCGCGTGACCAACCAGGGTGGCGGGAAGTTCCGCCTGGAACATCAGGTCGACGGCGATCCCGAGGGCGAGGCCCTCACCCTCTCCGCGGAGGATCTTCCCGACGGGGCGTTCGGATTCGAGTACTGCTGTGGACGAAGCTTCGTCGTGGACGACGTGAAAGTGACCACCAGCGATCCCTCGATCGCACCGGCCGAGCGCAAGGCTTTGGCCGCGAAAGCCGAGGCGCTGAAAGCCGAGCACGAGGCGAACGTGAAGCGGGTCGAGGCGAGGCGAAGCCCCAGGCCAGGCGCGACGGCCTGGGTGACCGACCTGGTCGCCAAACCCGGGGACGTCCCACTCTTGAATCGTGGGAATTACGGCGATCCCGGGCCGACCGTCGAACCGGGTGCGATCGGCGCGCTGACCGACCCGGACAACCCGTACTCGGCCCAGCCCCCCTTTGAAGGCTCGACGACCACGGGCCGACGCCTGGCGTTCGCCCGCTGGCTGACACGGCCAGGCTCTCGACCCGCGGCGCTGCTGGCGAGGATCACGGTCAACCGCGTCTGGCAGTACCATTTCGGCACGGGACTGGTGGCCACGCCGGAGAATTTCGGATACTCCGGCGCTCCGCCCAGCCACCCCGAGCTGCTCGAGGAACTCGCCGCGGGATTCATCGAATCGGGCTGGAGTCTCAAGACGCTGCACCGCCGGATCGTGACCTCGACCGCCTACCGGCGCGCGGGGACGCCCGTCGACGCCCGTCGATCGGCGGAGGTCGACCCCGCCAACCGACTCCTCGGGCACTTCCCGTCCCGGAGGCTCGACGCCGAGGCCCTGCGCGACGCCCTGCTGGCCATCAGCGGAGAGCTGGACGAAACCCCGTCGGGCCCCTATGTGCCAACCATCCGCCGCGATGACGGAGAAGTGATCGTCGATGAAAAAAACCCGGGGGCGAGACGTCGCTCGATCTACCTTCAGCAGCGCAGGACCCAGTTGGCGAGCTTTCTGGAAGTCTTTGACACTCCTTCCATCGTGACGAGTTGCCCGAAACGGTCGGTGTCGACGATCCCGCTTCAGTCGTTGAGTCTGCTCAACGGCGGCTTCGCGCGACGTCGGGCCCTCGCGCTGGCCGATCGCCTGGAACGGGAGGCCGGCCCCGACCTCGACGCGAGGCTGGACCGGGCGTTCCTCCTCGCCGCGGGTCGCCCCCCCGGGGCCGACGAGCGAGCCATCGCCCACGAGTTTCTCCAGGCCCAGCCGACCCACTACGCCGAACTCTCCCAACCCGAGGCGCTGAGGCACTCCTGGACCGACCTCTGCCAGATGCTCCTGGCGAGCAACGCGGTCCTGTATGTCGATTGACGCGGTGCCTGGTCCATTCCGTGAGTCGATCCTTCGACGATTCACGGTCGGGCCGATGACGACCCGCGTCCTGACTGTTACACTTGATTTCTCGTCGTGGTGGGTTCGTCTGGTCTTGGCGACGGGGCTCTTGGGACGATGACGGAGCACTCCTTTTCCGCGAACCGTCGGGCGTTCCTCGGCAAGTCGGCCGGAATGCTCGGCACCCTGGCGCTAAGCCACCTGCTCGACCAGGACGTCCGAAGCGCGCCGGCTGGTCACCCCGCCGCCAGGGCCAGGGCCGTGATTTGCCTGTTCCAGCACGGCGGGCCAAGCCAGGTCGACCTTTTCGACCCCAAGCCCGAGCTTTCCCGAAGGCACGGCCAGCCCTACCCGGGATCGCTCGAAATCCACTTCGACAAGCAGGCCGGGAACCTGCTGGCCTCTCCCTTCCGGTTCACACCCAGGGGGAACTCGGGGACGGTCTTCTCCGAACTCCTGCCCCACACCGGCGCGATCGCCGACGAGATCACCGTGGTCCGATCGATGACCACAGAGTCGGTCGACCATGAAGCCGCGCTCCGGCTGATCCACACCGGCAAGATCATGGCGGGACGGCCAAGCTGGGGGTCGTGGGTGGTCTACGGACTCGGAACGGAGAACCAGAACCTGCCGGCCTACGTCGTGCTGGCCGACCCGGGCGGTCTGCCCGTGGACGGCCCAAGAAACTGGTCCAGCGGCTGGCTGCCCGCGGTGCATCAGGGGACGCCATTCCGATCCGGAGCCTCCCCCGTGCTCAACCTGACGACGCCGGCGGACGTCCCCCCGGGTGCCCGAGTCGATCAGCTCGACCTCCTGCGCAGGCTCAACCAGGCGCATCGGCGCGGGAAACCCGACGCCGGAACCCTGGCCAGCGAACTCGACGCGAGGATCGCCAACTTCGAGACCGCCGCGCGGATGCAAACGGCCGTCCCCGAAGCCCTGGACCTCGACGCCGAGCCCCCCCACGTCCGGCGATTGTACGGACTGGACGACCCCGCCTCGCGTGAGTACGCCTCCCGTTGCCTGCTGGCCAGGCGGCTCGTCGAGCGCGGGGTCCGGTTCGTCCAGATCTTCATGAGCGGCCAGCCCTGGGACACCCACAGCAAGAACGCCGAGAGCCTCAAGGGGCTCTGCGCCAGGACCGACCGCCCCAGCGCGGCGCTGGTGAGCGACCTCCGCCAGCGCGGACTGCTCGATTCGACCATCGTCCTCTGGACCGGGGAGTTCGGCAGGCTTCCCGTCTCGCAAGGGAGCGACGGTCGCGACCACAACCGACACGCCTTCTCCCTCTGGCTGGCCGGCGGAGGCTTCAAGGCGGGCTACGCGCACGGCGCCACGGACGAATTCGGATACAAGTCGATCACCGACGTGGTGACCGTTCACGACCTCCAGGCCACGCTCCTGCACACGCTCGGCCTGGATCACCAACGCCTGACCTATCCCCACGACGGCAGGGACGACAGCCTGACCGACGCCGGCGTCACCCACGCGAAGCTCGTCCCCGCGCTCCTGGCCTGAACGACCGGGTGCCCGCGCCCTGGGATTCCATCCCAAGTGGGACACCCGAAGAGCATGATTGAGATGGAGACTCCGTCTCAATATGAGTCGGCGCTCAGGACGTCCCCCCCGGAAACGCTTCCCAGGGCTCGCCAGGTTTGGCCGTTGACGGTCTCCATCAGGAATTTGACGGAGCCGTCAGCCAGCAGGACGTTGACCCCGCCGGGGTGCCAGCCTCTGGCGTTGACCGCGGCGAAGGTGGGACCGCCGCTGACCTCGCGTTTGCCGGTCAGGTCGAGGTCGGTCCGCTCGTCCGCCCCGAAGATCTCGCGGTTGGGTGTCCAGGCGGTCGTCATGCCGCTTTGGTGGACGTGGCCGTCGACCCATTCGGTATGCCCGGTCGTTTTCAGCGAGCAGCCGCTCCCCCGATATTCCGGGGCGACGACACGAGGATCCGCGACGGGGTCGGGGACGTCTTGGGGTCGGTTCACCAGGCTCAGCCCGCCGCAGTCGCGGAGGTACGTCTGGTATGTCTTCACTTCCGTGGCGAGCATGGTATTGCTTGTGCCGTCGGTGAAATCGGCCCAGCGCCTGGAGCGATTCGGGCCGAAAGCGCCGCGGTTCTCCGGTCCGGAGAACCCTCCCCAGACGAACCAATCGCCCATGGTGAATCCGTAGTTGGTCACGGCCGAACGCGAACCACCGTCGAGCCTGGTTTCCGGTCGGACCTCGCTCGGGCAGAGGAACGCGCTGATCGAGGTGCCCATCACGGTGGTGTTCGCCGCCGCGTTGTAACTCAGCGAGAAGTTGATCGAATTGAACGCCGAACCCTGCTCCAGGAAGGGCAGGACGCGGCCGTGAACGCTCCAGCCCCCCCACCACGACACCACGTTCCCCTGGCCGGAGAGGACCACCGAAGGCGGCAAGGCCCCGCCGATACTCTCGTAGTTGTGCACCGCCAGGCCGATCTGCTTCAGGTTGTTGACGCACTGAATCCGCCTGGCCGCCTCCCTCGCCGACTGCACCGCCGGCAACAGCAAGGCGATCAGCACCGCGATGATCGCGATCACCACCAAAAGCTCGATCAGCGTGAATCCACCAGTGCCAAGGCGTCGACGCTTCATGAGGAGGCTCACTCGGGTTGTCATGCTCGGGTCGCCCTCGCAATTGAATTTGAGACTCAGTCTCAATTGAGGGCGTCATCCTAGCGGCGGCCACGCGGGTTGTCAACCACTCGGTCAACCGGCGCGCAAGAGCGGCGCGGCCCAGGCTTGTTGATCGGGCGTCAAAGGCGGGTGGCAAGGGCGGGAGTAATCGATCCGGTCGCGGTAGCTTCCGGCCTCGTAAGTTTGGTTCAGGATCGCCTGCGCGTCGAGGGGCACGTCGGGGTCGTCGCCCGCCAGGGGGATGCGAATGCGGGGAAGGCGATCGGCCAGTGGGCGGGGGTACAGTTCGTAGGAGTCGCGACGGCCTTCGGCGCGATTGACGCAGGCGAGGGTGTCGTAGGGTGCGTTCCGCCTGGCGGCGTACTCGGGAACGGAGAGGACGTGCGTCCCTCGGCGGAGCAGGTCGATCTCAACGAGATGGACGCCCCCGGCGAACACCTCGCCCTGCTTGGCGAGGTACGACTCCCGACCGGGCCCAGGGCATTTGTTCGACGGGCTGACGACCTCGATCAACGTCACGACACGCGGGTTGGCGTGAAGGTCGAGTATGGAGTCGTAGGTCTCACGCACCGGTTCCGGGGGCACCTTGACGACGACGGGCGCGTCGGCTTCAAGCAATGCCGCGCCACCGACCGGCCCGGCTCGTTCAGGCCGGTACTGGCGGATCGAGACGTCGGGCATCACGTCTCGGTCAGGCCCCTGAACGTAGACCCGCTCCTCGATCGCGGCGACGTATCTTGGTCGAAGGCGTGGCTGGAGCAGGTCGCGCATGTACACGATGAGTGAGCTATGCACTCCGGGCCACAGAACCGGGTCTTCCAGGTAAGGGTCCATCCCGGGAAAGATCATGCTCACGGCGAGGGGCTCCGAGGACGATGACGCGGGGTCGATTCGCCTGGTGCCATCCTACCGGAACCGATCGTGGCGTCGTCAGTTCACTTGCCGGGCACGATCGTATCGCGCGTGAAGTAGTCGTTCAGAATGCCCACCACCAGGATCACCAGCCAGAGGAACGCCGCGCTGGAGAAGATCCACGTGAGTTTCGGGCTATACTTCACGTGCATGAAATACAAAAGGATCAGCACCATTTTGATCGTCGCGATCCCCATCGCGATCATGAAGTTGGCGCGGCCCAGGTCGATCGTCGCGGCCAGGATCGTCAAGGCCATCAGGCCCAGCAGCGCGACATAGATGACCAGCATGACCTTGACGGTCAGATGCGGGGCGTGCGCCTGACCGAGATCGTGGGGGGCCGGTTGTGGGGAGACGTCGGTGCTCATTTGTGGAGGGCCACCAGGTACAGCAGCGGAAAGAGAAACACCCAGACGATGTCGATGAAGTGCCAGTACAGCCCGGCCACTTCCAGCGGATTGTGATAACTCGGCGTGAACCGTCCGCGCCTCGCCAGCGTTAGAATGCACCCCAGCATGACGAGACCGACGATCATGTGGATCGCGTGCAGGCCGGTCATGACGAAGTAGAACGTGAAGAAGAGTTTGGCTCGACGACCGGCGAACTCGGCGGGGGAGACCGTCAGCACGCTGGCGGACCTGGTGGTTACGGCGACTTCCGCGCGCTCCTCGGTGGAGAGTTCCGCGGGGTCGAGCGTCGTCGGCAGGTGGAGACTCGCGACGTTGAAGTTCGCGCCGGGGATGAGTCCAGCCTCGTACTCCTCGTAATATTCGTAGCCCTTGAACACAAGGAAGAGCGAGCCCAGGACCATCGTGGCGATGAGGTAGCGGATCTGGTCGCGTTTGACCCCGAGTTCGCCAGCGTGGACGGCCAGCGCCATCGTCAGGCTGCTGGTCAGCAGAACGACGGTGTTGAGCGTGGCCAGGGGCATGTTCAGGTGCCCGCTGCACGCGGCCCAGACGTCGGGCGAGGTGAATCGATAGACCAGATAAGCGCCGATGACGCCCGCGAAGAACATCACCTCGGTGCCGAGGAAGGTCCACATGCCCAGGTTGGAGGCGTCGCGCTGTTGCTCCAGGTCCTCGAAGTGGTGCTGGAGGTTGGGGTGGTGGGCGTGCGCGTCGCCTTGACCGTGGCCGGGGGGGGCCAGGGTGGCGGCGGCCGAGTCGTGGGCCAGGGCGGGATCAGCCACGAGGGTTAGCTCCTTCCGACGGGCGTGGGTTCACGTTCGGGCCTTGGTTCTTCCGAGGAGGGGGTCGCGGGTTCTCGCTCGTCCTCTCCTTCG
>JBFWRA010000026.1:0-11738 GCA_050249155.1 Isosphaeraceae bacterium
AGAGGTTCTCGATACGCCGGTTCATGGTCGGTCTGTCCCCCCGTTCGGGTCCAACCACTCGATAGAGCCCGACGCATCTCGCCAGCGGCAGCGGCCGCAGGTTCGGCAGAGGCGGCGGTTGGTTAGGTGGGCGACCGCGACGAAACATCCCCCGAGAACTGCCGGGACAACGCCGACCGTCTCGGCGCCGCAGGCCTCGGCGACCCGGCCGAGCACGAGCAGGGTCAGCCCGCCGGCCAAGACGGCCAGTGCCCGACGCGAGCGGTGACGCCGGTAGCCCAGGCATAGGCTTGTGACACCGAGGGTGGCGGACAGTCCCACGAGCGGATATTCCGCCGACTCGACGGCCGAGAACCCGAGGCCCAGCAACGGCAGCAACGCGATGACTATCGGCATCGAGGCGCAATGCACGGCGCAGAGCAACGCAGCCCCCACGCCGAATGCGTCCAGAATCTGACCTGGCTCGCGAGAAGCTATGATCCCACCGTTCATGCCCGTTCCATTAGCTTGGAGGAAGGAGGAACTGACCCGCACCGAAATCCGATCGCGTGCCGTGACGACGGATGACCAGGGTCGGCGCACCGGGCAACGCCCGCGGTCGCTGGGACCTCGAACCCGTCGCTGCGGTGGCCGGGGCGCGACCTCGGAAGTCGGACGCGAAGGGCCGAGGGAGTGTCGAACCACGGCCCCACGAGCGGGACGGGCGTGGCCGCGACGGCGAACGTCGATGATGAATGCGACGTGCAGGCGCGCGGCGGCACCGCCAACGTCGAGCGGGCACGCTCCGCGTCAGACTAGGTCAGGCGAGGGGAGGGGCGCGCGGGCTGGAGGGCCGGGCGAAGGCCGGAGGGAAGCAACCCGGAGGGTCGGCCGGCGGGTGGATCCGCACGACCTCGACGCACCGGCCGTCGACGGGATCGGCGATGAGCTGCCCCTTGGAGTGGAAGTGGCAGATCGGGCAGTTGTGCGTGGCGGAGTCGTGTCGGTCAGGCTGGCCTGGGGCCTTCGGATCATCCGTGGCAAGGGTAGTGGGGCGGTGGCCAAAGCCGGGCAGCGCGTGCAGTCCCGGGCCGCCGAGCGCAATGACCGTGTAGAGGGTCAAAAGCGAAAATAACAGGATTTGGTGAGCACGCCGATGCATCGTAATCCACGGCCCCGAGCCACCAGTGCTGACCGACTTGCTACGTCGCCAATTCCCGAAGTTCGCGTTGAATCTTGACCAACCACCTTGAGCAAAATGTCGCGGGATTGTCAAGCGGGGCCTCCACCTGCGAGACCGAGGAACCTCGAAGGTGAAAAAACCAGTCCGGTTTCGGAGCAGTTCGAGCTCACTGTAGGTCAACGCCCGGCACGACTCGCCGGGCTACGAAAGGAGCCGCGTAGGTGGTCGTGATACGAGGCCCACTTCCGTAATCACGACGTGGGTACCGTGACCAGGTATCGGAAGACCGTCCGTCGGCTGACTCCCAGGGCCTTGGCGATCTCCTGAACCGTGAGGCCGCGGCCCCGGAGTTCCTGGGCACGACGTGGTGGCGCCTTGGTCGTGTCAGTCTGTCGGCCTTGATAGACCCCCCGCTCCTTCGCCACCGCGATCCCCGCCGCTTGCCGCTCCCGGCGATACTCCGATTCGATCTCCGCCAGTCCGAACAGCACGCTCGCCACCATCCGCCCGACCGCCCCGCTCAGGTCGATCTGCTGGGTCACGGCCACCACCCGGACCCCGCGCTCACACCAGTCGGCCAGCAGGTCCACTCCGTCACGTTGGCGACGGGAGAGCCGGTCCAGCTTCCAGACCACAACCGTCTTGACCGTCCCGGCGAAGACGGCCTTCTGCAGGCGATCGAACGCCGGACGCTTCAGGGTCCGCCCGGGCTCCTTGTCCTCGAACCACTCGATCGTGGACGGGTCGATCCCGTTGCCTTGGAGCCAGCGCCGGATCTCGGGCTTCTGGCTGTCGGTCTTCTGTCGCGCGGACGAGACACGGCAGTAGCACGCGATCACGCCGATTCCTCCCAGGGCTGACGGCTCCGGCGAAGCCTCCGTGACCCTCGCTCTCGAACCGTGCCAGTTAGGGTCTACCCATTTTGTCACCATGTATCGGCACCGGGAAGCCGATGATTTTCCCGTATCCGCGAACGCCTCGGGCGGGGAGACCCTATTTGGCACCCGACACCGAGGAATGGGGATGATCTCGGGAAGGGCCTGCGATGCCCGTCGACTTCCTGACCGAGGGACAGCAGCGGCGCTACGGCCGCTACGCCAGCGAGCCCTCGCCCGCCCAGTTGGGACGCTACTTCCATCTCGACGACGCGGACCGCCTTCTGATCGACCGGCACCGGGGGGAGCACAACCGGCTGGGTTTTGCCGTGCAACTCGGGACCGTGCGGTTCCTGGGGACGTTCCTGGCCAACCCCGCCGAGGTGCCACCGGGCGTCGTCGCCCACCTCGGCCGACAACTCGGCGTTACCGACACCTCCGGCTTGCACCGCTACGGGGCGGGCGAGAAGCGCTGGGATCATGCCGCCGAGATCCGCCGTAATTACGGCTACCGCGACTTCCACCAGGGCTCCGAGCCCGCGGCCCTGTCCCGCTGGCTCGCCAACCGGGCCTGGGTCAGCGCTGAGAGCCCCGGCGTCCTCTTCGACCTGGCGACAGCCCGGCTGGTCGACCGCAAGGTCCTGCTGCCCGGGGTCACGGTGCTGGCCCGCCTGGTGGCCCAGGTTCGTGACCAGGCCGCCTCACGGCTGTGGCGTACCCTGGCACGTACTCTGAAGCCACGGCAAGCGGCCCGGCTGGAGACCTTGCTGGTCGCCGACGAGCACTCACGGCAATCACCCCTGGAACGGCTCCGCCGCGCCCCGACCCGGGTCAGCGTCGCCGGCATGGTCGAGGCGCTGGAGCGGCTCCAGGAGATCCGTGCCCTCGGGGTAAGCCACGTCGACTTGTCGACGGTGCCGCCCGTGTGGGTCCAGGTGCTGGCCCGGTATGCTACTCTGGCCCGGGCGCAGGCCATCGCCCGGATGCCCCCGTCCCGGCGTCACGCGACCCTTCTCGCCTTCGCCGAGGTCCAGGAGACCGCAGCGATCGACGACGTCGTGGACCTGCTCGACCAGTTGATCACCGCGATGCTCTCCCGCGTCGAACATGCCGGGCAGCGGCGCCGCCTCCGTACGCTCAAAGATCTGGACAGCGCCGCGCTGCTCCTCCACGAGGCGTGTCTCGTCCTGCTCGACCCATTATGTTCCGACCGTCGCGTCCGCGATGCCGTATTCGCCCGCGTCCCCCGGGACCAGCTCGTGAACGCCGTGGCCCAGGTCGCCGACCTGGTCAGTCCGCTCGACGACCACTATTTCGAGGACCTGCGGACCCGTTACAGCCAGGTGCGTCGCTTCTTGCCCGCGCTCCTGGAGGCCGTCGAGTTCGCGGCGGCCGACGCGGGCCGCCCGACGACCGAAGCATTCGCCTTCCTCAAGGCCATCGAAGGGCAGAAGCGACCCGACATGAGTCAGGCGCCCCAGGCCCTCCTGACTCCAGCCTGGGAGCGGGTTGTGTTCGGTCCGGAGGGCCTGGTCGACCGCCGGCTCTACACCTTCTGTGTCCTGGAGCGGCTCCAGGACGGCCTCCGGCGCCGCGACCTCTTCGTGCCCGCCAGCCGCCGCTGGGGCGACCCGCACGCCAGGCTGCTGCAAGGGTCCACCTGGGAGAAGGTGCGGTCGCGCGTCTGCCGGACTCTGGGACGATCGCCCACAGCGGCCCCGGAATTGGAGAACCTCGGCAAGCAACTCGACGAAGCCTTCCGGCGCACCGCGAACAACTTGCCGACCAATTCCGCCGTGACGATCGAGCGGGAAGGCCGCCGCGACGTCGTGAAACTCACGCCCCTGGACAAGCTGGAAGAGCCCGCCAGCCTCGTCGACCTCCGCGAGAACGTGACCGCGCGGCTGCCCCGCGTGGACCTGACCGAGGTCCTCCTTGAGGTCCAGGCCTGGACCAACTTCGCCACGGAATTCCGCCACGTCAGCGAGGCCGGGGTCCCACAATCATTGGAACAGAAACGTACGATAAGACCTCAGTCGACTTGCGGGCGGCTCACTGGGATCGACCCCGCTTCCTCCGCCAGGCCCGCACTTCCGCGTCGGCCGTCGCGTCCGATTGCTCAGCGTACCGCAACGTGGTCTGGAGGTTTTTGTGCCCCAGCCGCTTCCGAATCGTCGCCAGGCCCACGCCTCCGTTGACCAGTTCGGTCGCGTGCGTGTGGCGCAGCTGGTGGAGGGTGCAAGACACTCCGGCCTGGACGCAGTACCGCGCCCACCGCTCCTGCACTGATTGATACCTCAACGGGCCACCCCGGCCGTTCTTCGCGGCCCGGAACAGCGGACCGTGGCGATACCCGGTCCGCTTCAGATAGGCCCGAAGCTGCCGGACCAGGTGAGCGTCATCCAGTAACACAGTGCGCCGCTGCCCGCCCTTGCCCAGCACGCTCAGGTGTTCGTCGTCGGCCGCCAGGTCCAGGTCCTCCAGATGCACCCCCAACGCCTCGGAGACGCGCAGCCCCGTCTCGAAGATCAGGCGGAACAGGAGCCGGTCCCGCCGCTGGTCCGCCGGGATCACCTTCAGGATCGCTTCCACCTGCCCACGGCCCAGCGACCGAGGGCGGGGAGGGTCGGGGCGGACGCGCGCGACCGAGGCCATCGGGTCGGAGGCGACGTAACCGTGGCAACGGGCCCACTCCAAGAAGCTCGCCAACGCGGCCTGCTTGCGGGCGCGGCTGGCTGGGCCGAGCCGTTCGAGCCTGGCCCCGAAGCTGCGTATCACCTCGGCGGTGATGCCGCCGACGGGCCCCTGGTAGAACGCCGAAAACTGGGCGAGGTCCGTGGCATAGGCGCGGCAAGTGTGCCGCGAGCGGTTGGCGTGGGCCAACTCGGTCAGGAAGTCGATCACCAGCGAGGAAAGCGGGGCGGACCCGTGTGGTTTGGGCATGGTTTCGACTTCCGCGACGTGATTCCTGTGATAACGGTGAACCTGAGGCCGGCACGTCGGCCCGGAAACCCGCGAAGCCGTCGCGGGTCGGCCCGGCGATTCCTGTGATAATGTTTCTTATCACAGGACGGCCCTCGATTCCACGACGGAGCGCCCCTTCCCGATCCCGGCCCTCAGGAAGGAAGCCCGGATGCCCGTCGACTTCCTGACCGCGGAGCAACAGCGGCGCTACGGCCGCTACGCCGGCGAGCCTTCGCCCGCCCAAATGGCGCGGTACTTCCATCTCGACGACGCCGACCTCGCACTGGTCGCCCAACGCCGTGGGGACCAGAACCGGTTGGGCTTCGCGCTGCAACTGGTCACGGTCCGGTTCCTGGGCACATTCCTCGCCGACCCGACCGATGTACCATCCGGCGTGGTCGCCCACCTCGGCCGGCAATTGGGACTCGCGGACCCGACCAGCCTCGCGAGATACCTGGACCGCCCGGCCACGCACCGCGAGCACGCGGGCGAGATCCGGCGGCGGTACGGCTACCGCGACTTCGCCGACCAGCCGGAGCACTTCCGCCTGGTCCGCTGGCTCTACGCCCGCGCCTGGCTCAGCGCCGAGCGGCCCAGCCTGCTCTTCGACCTGGCTACCGCCCGGCTGGTCGAACGCAAGGTGTTGCTGCCAGGCGTGACTGTCCTGTCACGCCTGGTGGCCCAGATCCGCGACCGGGCGGCGGGCCGCCTCTGGAAAGCCCTGGCCCGTGCCCCCGGCCCCGAACAACGCGCGCGGCTGGAGGCGCTGGTGATCGTCCCCGAGGGAGGTCGGCAGACGGCGTTGGACCGGCTGAGGAAAGGCCCCACGCGCGTGAGCGGCCCGGCCTTGATTGCTGCCCTGGATCGATTCGTGGAGATCCGGTCTCTGGGTGTGGGCCGCCTGGACCCGCTCCATGTCCCGGCGAGCCGGATTGACGCCCTGGCCCGGTACGCCGGCTCTGCCTGGGCGGCGACCATCGCGCGGATGCCGCCCGACCGGCGAGTCGCCACCTTGCTGGCATTCGCCCGCGTCTTCGAGGCGACCGCGCTGGACGACGCCCTCGACGTGCTCGATGCCATGATCACCGAATTGTCGCTCCAAGCTCGACGTACGGGCCGACAGGAGCGACTCCGCACGATCCACGACCTGGATGCCGCCGCCCTGCAACTCCGCGAAGCGTGCGCGGTCCTGCTCGACGACGCCTGTCGCGATGCCAAGCTCCGCTCGACCGTCTTCGCCCGGGTTTCCAAACAATCCCTCGCCGAGGCGGTCGCCCTCGTCGGGACGCTGGCCCGACCGCCCGACGAAGACAATCATGCCGAGCGGATGGAGCAGTACCGCCGCATCCGCCGGTTCTGGCCCCATCTGCTCAGAACGATCCCCTTCCAAGCCGCCCCGGCAGGTCAGCCGGTGGTGAACGCCCTGAACTTCCTGGCCGCCATCGAGGGCGAGCACCAGCCCGATATGAGCCGCGCTCCCCTGGATCACATCCCGCGGAGCTGGCGGCGTGAGGTGATCGGCCCGGACCGGCGGATCGACCGCCGCGCCTATACCGTTTGTTTGCTGGAGCAGCTCCAGGACAGCCTCCGCCGTCGCGACGTGTTCGTCCGGCCGAGCGTGCGTTGGGGCGACCCGCGCGTCAAGCTGCTCCAGGGATCGGCCTGGGAATCCGTCAGGCCCCGCGTCTGTCGCATCCTCGGCCGAGAGGCGACGGCGGCCACCGAGATCGAGGCCCTGACGCGCCGCCTTGACGAGACCTATCGCCGCACCGCCGCCAACCTGCCGACCAACACCGCCGTGCGCGTCGAAACCGAAGACGGGCGCGAGACCATCACACTGACAGGCCTGGACAAACTGGAGGAGCCGGCCAGCCTCATCACCCTCCGCGAACAAGTCGCGGCCTTGCTCCCCCGCGTCGACCTGCCGGAGGCCCTCCTGGAGATTCAGGCCCGGACGGGGTTCGCCAGCGAGTTCACTCACATCAGCGAAGGGGCGGCTCGCGTGACCGATCTCACGGTCAGCCTGTGCGCCGTGCTCCTGGCCGAAGCGTGCAACATCGGCCTGGAGCCGCTGGTTCGTGCCGACACCCCGGCCCTGACGCGTGGCCGATTGGCCTGGGTCCAGCAGAACTACATCCGGGCCGAGACCCTGATCCGCGCCAACGCCCGGCTGGTCGATGCCCAGGCAAAGATCCCGCTGGCGCAAGTGTGGGGCGGCGGGGAAGTGGCCTCGGCCGACGGCCTGCGGTTCGTCGTCCCGGTGCGCACCGTCAACGCCGGACCGAACCCGAAGTACTTCAACACCGGCCGCGGCGTCACCTACTACAACTTCACCAGCAACCAGTTCACCGGCATCCACGGGATCGTCGTGCCGGGAACGATCCGCGACTCCCTGTTCATCCTCGAAGGCCTCTTGGAGCAGCAGACCAGCCTTCACCCTCACGAAGTCATGAGCGACACGGCCGGCTACAGCGACCTGGTCTTCGGCCTGTTCTGGCTGCTGGGCTACCAGTTCAGTCCGCGGCTGGCCGACTACGGCGAGGCGAGGTTCTGGCGGATGACCCCGAAGGCCGACTACGGGGCGCTCAACGGCCTGGCCCGCCAGCGGATCAACACCCCGCGGATCGCGCGGAACTGGGACGACCTGCTGCGGGTGGCAGGATCGCTGAAGATGGGCGCGGTGGGTGCCACGGAACTGGCCCGCGGTCTTCAGGGCGGCGGCCGCCCCTCGACGCTGGGGCGGGCGATCGGCGAACTGGGCCGCGCAGCCAAGACGCTATACCTGCTGAACTACCTCGATGACGAGGCGTATCGCCGCCGCATCCTCACGCAACTCAACCGGGGCGAGAGCCGGCACAGCGTGGCCCGGGCGATCTTCCACGGCCAGCGAGGCGAACTCCGGCAGCGTTACCGCGAAGGGCAGGAAGACCAACTGAGGGCGCTGGGACTGGTCGTCAATGCGGTGGTGCTCTGGAACACCCGCTATCTGGACGCCGCGTTGGCCCAGCTCCACGCCGCCGGCGTGGTGACCAAGCCGGAGGACATCGAACGACTCTCGCCGTTGCTCCTCAACCACGTCAACGTGCTCGGCCGGTACGAGTTTGCCCTGAAGGAATCGATCCGGCAGGGACACCTACGGCCGCTTCGCAAGCCCGACGAGTTGGACGACCTGGCAGCGTAGCGGCCCTTGCGCCGGTTTTCTGTTCCATTGCTACTTCTACAGCCACTTCAAGCAAAAGGGCGGAGTTCTCGACAAGAATGCACCGACCGAATTCCTGACGACCGCCGAACGGGTGGCGGCCTTCGAGGGCAAGTTCCGCGTCTCCTTGTACAAGGCCTTCTTGTTTCTCCACGTCATGGGCGCCGTCAAGTCGGGCACGTTGAACCTTGAGCACTCCTATAAATATCGCTCACTGGACGATTATTTGATCTCCAGGGAGCGATGGACGAAAGAACGGGACGTGCTCTTGGAGCGCGCGGGCTTGACCGCGTTCACGGAGCCGCGGGCCGTCCTCGCCGACCTCGACGCTCGGCTCTTCGAACAGTATCAAGTGACAAATTACAATTTACACACAAACGTAAATGAATTTGCGAGCCTCCGGTCCGACGGCTCGCTTCGACTTCAGACTCCGACGAAGCACGATGATCAGGACCAACCGACATCGCCCCGCCTGTTCCCCGAGAAGCACTACATCTCCTTGTCGGAAGTGCTCGCCACCGTGGATCGCTATAGCGGATTTATCGACGGGTTCCAGCACTGGAAGCAACGTCATCTTCAGCCTCGGCCCGCCAAGAAGACTTTCATCGCGGGCATCGCGGCTCTGGGATGCGACATCGGGACCGGCAAGATCCTGAGGATATCCCGAGAGATCAACGCGGCGGAACTCGAGAACACGGTCAACTGGTATTTCTACCCCGAGGGCCTCCACGAGGTGAACGACTTGCTGCTCCGCTTCCTGGACCGGCTCGAGTTGCCCCAGATCTACCGTCGCATCCCAGACCAGGTCCATACCTCCAGCGACGGCCAGAAATTCGAGGTCCGGGCCGACTCGCTCAACGCCAACCATTCGTTCAAGTATTTCGGCAAGGGCAAAGGCGTCAGCATCTACGGCTTCATCGACGAGCGAAACCTCCTCTTCTACTCGACCGTCATCAGCGCCGCCGAGCGGGAGAGCGCTTACGTGATCGACGGTCTGATGCACAACGACGTGATCAAGAGCGACATCCACTCCACTGACACGCACGGCTATACCGAGGCGATCTTCGGCGCGATGCACCTGCTCGGTTTCTCGTACGCGCCGCGGATCAAAAATCTCAAGAAACAGCAACTTTATATTTTCAAGAGCCACAAGGACACGAACCGGACCGAGTGGGCGGTCCAGCCTTCCGGTCATATCGACTCGGAATTGATCGAGGGCAACTGGGACGACGTTCTCCGGTTCATCGCGACGATTCGCCTCAAAGAAGCCACGGCCTCCGACCTATTCCGTCGTCTCAATTCCTACTCGAAACAGCACGCCCTCTATCGAGCGCTGAAAGCCTTCGGCAAGATCCTGAAGTCGATCTTCATCCTGCGCCATGTCGACGACGCGGGATTACGCCAAGCCATCGACGGTCAGCTCAACAAGATCGAGAGCTCGCATCAGTTCTCCCGAGCCATCTCCGTCGGCAACGGACGAGAGATGGCTCAGGCCGAGAAGTACGAGCAGGATGTGGCGGAAGCCTGCAAACGGCTGGTCAAGAACGCCATCGTCTGCTGGAACTACCTCTACCTGACGCAGGAGATCACAGACGCTCCCGACGAGGCGACGCGAGCCGCTCTCCTGGAGTCGGTGGCCGCGGGTTCGGCCGTCGCCTGGAACCATATCAATCTGCTCGGAGAGTATGACTTCTCCGACGAGAAGCTCCAGGATTCGGTCGGCATTCAGCCTCCCAAATCGCTGGCCCTTCCGACCTCGTGAATTGGGGAGGAACGCTCTCCCTGAAAGTTGTTCCCACTCAAGGACTTAGGCCGATTCCTGTGAGAGTTTTCGTACCTTTGTCGGAAACACCCCACGATCGGCCTCGGTGCAGACCCGACGCTCAGGTCTCAGCTCGGCGAGGTCGGGGAGCGGTTCGGGAGGTTGATTCGCATCATCCCGAACGGTCGGTGGCGGATCGAGGAAGACCTGGCGGCGTTCGAGGTCGAGAACAACCCGGACGCGCCCGCCCCCCGGGATAGCAACAACTTGGGGTTTTTTGCATATCCCCCCGAAAAGGTATATTCCAGACACGACCCGATCGTGACTGACGCTACGGAAGGCGTTTCGCCGCGGTAGCACATTGTGAAACGGATCTGGCTCTGACCGGCATCATCCCGGCCTTGGGATGACGGCCGGACGATAAGCAACCGCCTCCGATGTTCGCCGGTTCAGCAGTGCGCGACCTGCCACTATTAGCGCAGTCTGCTGAGCGTCACCGCTGCAATTCCACGGGTTCGGGTATCCGGTCCGGGAGAGCAGGGTTGGCGATCACTCTGTCGCGAACCGATAGCCGACACCCTGTTCGGTGCCGATGTAGCGGGAACGGGCGGGATCGTCGCCAAGTTTGCGGCGCAGACCCGCCACGAACACGCGCAGGTAGTGCGTCTCCTGGGACGCATGCGGACCCCAGACCTCCCGGAGCAGCATCCGGTGCGTCAGGACCTTGCCCGCATTCTTCATCAACGTGATCAGCAGCTTGTACTCCAGCGGTGTGAGGGTGAGTCGTTTCCCGGCCAACGTCACCTGCCTCGCTGACAGATCGACCCGGAGGTCGCCGATCGTCAGCACGGAGGACTCCGCGCCTGGGGGGCAGGCGTGCCGTAGCGCCGTGCGGATACGCGCGAGCAGCTCGCCGACGCCGAAGGGCTTCGTGAGGTAGTCGTCGGCCCCTTCGTCGAGCGCCTGGACCTTCTGCGGCTCCTGGTCCCTCGCCGACAGGATGATCACCGGGGCAGTCAGCCACTCCCGAAGGCGACGAAGAACTACCTGGCCGTCGAGGTCCGGCAGCCCGAGGTCGAGGATCACAAGGTCGGGCGGCTGTTGGGCGGCGAGCTTCAGCCCCGATTCGCCCGACTCGGCCTCGACGATCCCATAACCCTCGGCGGCCAGCGATGCCCGGAGGAAGCGCCGGATGGGAAGCTCATCGTCGATGATCAGCACACGGTGGCTGCCTTCGGGCACTTGCATCCTCCCCGACTCGGGCCGGATCAGCTCTCGCTCAGCTCCATCTCGACCTGCGGCGGATTCTGTGGGAGGGGGAGCTGCAGGGTGAACTCCACGCCGCCTCCGGGGCGATTCGCCGCCGTGATCGTTCCGCCGTGGACCTCTGCCACGCCCCGGCAGATCGCCAGGCCCAGCCCGCTGCCCCGCCCAGTGTCGGCGGCGGAGTTGCCCCGGTAGAACTTCTCGAAGATCCGCTCCTCGGAGCCCGGAGGCAAGCCGGGGCCGTCGTCGGCGACGTTGACCACCAGCCATCGGGCCTCGGGCCTCGCCGTGATGCTGATGCGCGCCTGCGGGGGCGTGTAGCGAGCGGCGTTCTCCAGCAGATTGACGAACAGCTGCTCCAGCAGCAGGCCGTCCACCAGCAGCAGCGGCAGGTCGGTGGGGATCGACACCTCGACCGGCCGACCTCCGAGTTCGCTCCGGGTGCGGACGAGTGCCGAGCCGACGATCTCCTCCAGGATGTTCCACTGCATCCGGGCCGTCGCCCCGCCC
>JBFWRA010000027.1:0-11606 GCA_050249155.1 Isosphaeraceae bacterium
CGGTCAAGGAGTACGGCGAGGCGGGGCGGCTGGGCAGCGCCATCATGAAGCTCTCGTTCCAGCGCTGCGCCGAGCGTCGCGACGTGCGGGAGCACCCGCGGCCCACCTTCCTGTTCAGCGACGAGGCCCACCTCTACATGTCACAGACCGACCAGCTCTTCCAGACCACCGCCCGCAGCCAGCGGGTCTGCACGGTCTACCTGTTCCAGAACGTCGACACGCTGATCGCGTCGATGGGGGGCTCGTGGACGGTCCGGCACCTCGCCAACTCCATGCTGGGCAACCTCGCCACCACCGTCTTCCACGCGAACTCGTCGGCCGAGACCAACCAGTGGGCCTCGGAGCGGATCGGCTCGACGCTGCGCTGGCTGACCGGCGGCTCGACCGCGAACGCCGCCGCGCCTTATGGGCAGGCCCAGGCCACGGCCAACGTCTCGGAGAGCTTCCTGGCCCAGGTCTTCCCCGTGGAGTTCCAGGCGCTGCGCTCGGGGGGCGACGAGCACGACCGCTGGGTCGACGCCATCGTCACCCAGCAGGGGCGCACCTTCGCCAACGGCCTCAACCACACCCGCTGCTCGTTCCGCCAGAAGGAACGGACGGCGCCCTGACCACGCCTTCCGAGGGGAGAAACGCCCATGTTGCCGATGAACACGCCGCCGCCCTTCCAGAGGCCCACGCAGGGGCTGATCACGATCGTCGACCAGATCGCCGGCGTGGTCGAGCTGGGCGTCGCGGTGATGCTCCGGTGCCACTTCGGCCGCCGCTACCTGTCCTGGCTCGGCGCCGGCGCGACCCTGTTCGCGCTCTTCGGCGCCAAGGTCGTGATCGGGTTCGCGATCGTCCTCGGCTCGTACCGGCCGCGCCTCATCTTCTCCCGCGCCGAGGGCTACGCGATCAACGTCTACGGGCTCGACCTGCTCTCCTACGTCGTGGCGCTGCTCTGCCTGGTCCACCTGGTGGAGGTCCACCGCCACGATCGGCGGAGCCCGGCCACGCGTCATACCCGCTACGGCGGCCGGCCGCTGCCGTTCTTCTTCTGGTTCGTCGACGACGAGGCCGCGATCCGGCGGTTCCTGGAGCCGCTGTTCGTCTGGGGCGTGAGCGCGCTCGCATCCGACTTCGACGCCCTGGTGGCGTGGTACCTGCGATGGGGGGCGGCCGCCCTCTTCGTGCGGGGCAACATCGCCTACTACCGGATGAAGGGGGGCGCCTGGGACCTCGCCGACGCGATGATCGAGCAGAAGTACCGGATGGCGCTGCTGTACAACCACAGCTTCGATCCGGAGGCGGAGGATCGCTCGCGGCGGCCGTCGCCGGTCGCGCCCGCCGCGCCGCCCGCGCCGGCCGAGTCGCCAGGCCTGGGTCGCGTCTACGAGCGCCTCACGAACTTCGAGGGGCTGCTCACGCCCTTGGCGATGCGGCCCGAGGCCGATCCCGGGCCCGCGCCGGCCGGGAATGGCGCGCATCGCCTCATCATCGCCTGCCCGTCCTGCGGCCAACGCTTCTCCGCGCCGGCCCGGCACGCGGGCCGCACCGTCCGCTGCAAGCGGTGCGAGCGTCCCTTCGCGATCGCCCGTAATCCACCCGACGCACTCCCGACCACGATCGGAGGCCCGTCATGAAGCGAATGCTCCTGTCCCTCCTCGGCCCGTGGCTGGCGATCCATGGGCCGGCCGTCACCGCCCAGACCGTCAGTTCCCGGATCGCGCTCCCGCCGGGCACGTACCGGCTGGGCCTGGTGACGAGCATGACACCCCCGACGATCGACCTGACCGCCGCCGACGGGGTGACCGTCGAGGCGAAGGCGACCCTCATCGACCGCCGCGGCAACGCCACGCTCGGCACGATGACGATCACCCGGCTGGTCGCGTCGGGCGCGCAGGGCAAGCTCGATGCCGGGTCGTCCCGGCCCGCGATCGGCGACCTCGCCGCGTTCCGCGCCTCCGACGCGCCACCCACCGCGGCGTCCGCCGCTCCCGCGGGCCGGATCCTTCGCGCCCTGCCCGAGGCCGCCCACTACGTGCTCTCGATCCCCCCCGAGGCCCTGGTGGCGACGGGCGACCGTCTGCCCTTCACGGCCGCCGACGGCCGGGCGTCCCACCTCGAAGTCAGGCGGCTCGAACGCGGGCAGGCGCGCGTGCTCTGCTTCGGAGCCCCCGCGATCGGGGCGATCGTCCCGCTGCCCGGCCGCGTGCTGGTGGTCCCCGAGCCGGAGGGAGGGCCCGACCGGCTGGTCGGCAAGACCGCCTACGTGCGCTTCCGCTCGGAGCCGGAGGGGCTGGGGACCTCGTACTTTCACGGCGAGGTACTGGCGGTCGACCGCGCCCGCGCCGACGGGCCGGCGCCCTGCTTCACCGCCCGGTTCGAGACGAAGAAGGGCCCCCGCTCCTGGGTGGTGACGCCGGACGAGATCCAGCACCTGCTGATCCTGGAGAACGTGCCCGAGACCGAGCGCGCGATGGCACTGGCCGCGTGGGAGAAGGAACGCGACGAGGTCGACGAGCCGCACCGCAAGTGGGAGAAGCACGCCCTGCGGTTCTACCGGCTGGCCAAGCTGCTGGGCTCGCGTCCCACGGCCCAGGATGTGAAGAAAGGGCCGCCGGGGAAGTCCGCGCGGAAACCCCAGGGCTTCGACCCAAGTGATCTCTTCTTCCCCCCTCGCCGTCGCTGACTCCGTCACGACCGTCGTTGTGAGCCGTGCATTCGATCCTCATCCCGGAGACCTCGTCATGGACATGCAGCGCCAGGTCGACCAGCAGCGGCTGGAGCGGATCGCCCCGCGTCAGGTGACACCCGACCCGCCACCGACGTTTCGCCAGAGAGCCCGGATCGCGGCCATGGTCGTGACCGACCGCCTGCGCCGCTTCGGGGCGTGGGCCAGCCGCAACACTCGCCCCCAGCCGGTGCGGGTCAACGTCCCCGCCCCGGCCGGGACACGGCCAACGGCGGCACGGACCTACCCCACCGACGGGGGCCTCTCCCCGGATCGGCGGCTCTCCCTTGTGGCCGAGGACGTCCGGTCGCGCTTAGAGGATGCCCGCAAGGCCGAGCTCGCGGATCGGCACGACCGGGCGAGGTTCACGCGCCATCCCCTCCGGGACGCGGAGCGGCCCGTGGGACCGACGCCGGAGCAGGCCAAACGTCGAGCCGCGGCGGAAGAGCAGGCCCGGAAGACGAGCGAGGCCGCACGCGAGGCGGCACGGGCTCGGGCGCAACGTGAGCTGGACGAACTGCTGCGCGAATCTGCGAAGTCGCCCCAGCCCGAGGGGACGAACGCCTATGAGAAGGTTGTGGAGCCCTGGCATGGAAAGAATGGTTTCTCCATGCGCATGAAGCCGAGACGAGACACCCGAGACGAGGCCAAGGGCCGAGCGGACCAATCGCAGGCCCCGGGAGAGGCACCCGCGCCGGAGAAGTCTCGGGGAGCCACGGACCAGCAAGGCCCGGTACAAGGCGCGTCTCCCCCTCCGGCGCCTCAAGCGGGGCCACCCTCGCCCGGGGAGGAGGTCCGCGCGACGCCGAGCCCGCAAGATATGAAGGGCTTCAACGACACTCAGCAGTACAGGCGGCAAGTCAAGCCGCCCTCGCGGGCGGGGCAAGGCGAGCAGCGGCCAACTGTCGCGGATCAGGTCAAGCGGCAGGCGAACTCATCGCGACGGGCCATGGAGGATTTCACCCGGAAGTACGCTGGGCCGAAGCCACCGAAGCCGTCCGGGCCCAGGACGAATCCCCGTGGACCGAAGCGATGACGTCAGATCAGATTCAGATACTCCCGATAGATCAGGTCGATGGATTCCTTCAGCCGGGTGGCGTTGTCTCGGATGACCGGGTGTCGGCTCTTGAGCGCCCTGATGTGCAGCCGGTGGAACATCCAGACGATCTCGGTCACCGAGAGTCCGGTGAGGTCGGCCGGGTCGTCGTTGGCGTGGACGTATTCGACCTCGTCGTCGAAGGTGAAGCGGCTTGTTGGATGGTTTGACATAAGAACATTCTAGTTATTTTCAGTGACCTGTCAATCCGAACCGTGATCCACGTCGAGTTTCGGGGGCGATCCCCGGGAGGTCTTCGATGTTCCAACTGCTCCTCGTCCCGCTGATCTTCGCCGGGCTCGCGGCCTGGCGGTACCGGCGGGAGCAACTCCGGCAGGTCCCGCAGCACCTCCGGCGGCTCTGGGAGAAACCGGAGGTCCGCGCCGGCACGCTCACCGCCGCGTTCCTCCTCGCCGGCCTGGGCTGGTTCCTCCGGCCCGCGCCGCGGATCACCATCGTCCAGGCCCCCTCGCCCCAGGCGGAAGGGGACGCGATCGTCGGCGGGCCCCCGCAGCCGATTCCCACGGAAAAACTCTCCTCCATGGGCGGGTACCCCCGCGGGTCGGGAGGCTCGCCGAGTTCGTCGCCGGAGACCCGCGACCGGTACTGGTTCGGCTCGTTCGCGGGGCAAGACCAGCTCGGCGGGTCGTCGTCCTCCGGCCCGGCCCCGTTCCCCGCCGAGGACGATCCCGGGCGTGAGGGGCGCGCCGCCACCCTCACGCTCCCCGACGTGGCCCCGGAGTCTGGCTCCGGCCCCTCGGGCCCCTTCCAGATCCCGGCGGCCCCGGAGGGTGAGTTCGTCGGGGGCATCCGGCTCGCGAAGGAAGAGCCGCCGCGGGACGCGGGCGTCCCCCGATATGTCGAGTGGCTCACACATCCCCGCCGTCCCGAGCCTCAGGCCGGCCTGCCCGCCGCGCGCGAGGGGCTGCTCTGGAGCGTCCTGGCCGTCCCGTCGACCGGCCCCAAGCCGAACGCGCGCCGCGTCGTCCTCGACCCGGACGGGCTCCGCGTCTACAGCGGCGGCCACGACGCGAACCGCCCGGCCATGGACGCGGGGACCTTCGTCGGCCAATGGCATCTCGCCGACGGCTCGCTCATCTGGGCCCAGCGGATCAACGCCGACCTCGACCCGGCGTTCAACCACGAGAACAACGCGGTCTCGGTCTACGACGCGCAGCCGATCCAGGCCCTGGCCCGCCGGCCGGCCCCGGGGAAGTCCCCGATCCACCCGATCTGGGTGCTCAGCCGGCTCTCCGGCGGGATCGTCGGCCCGCTGCCCACCTTCCCGATCGCGGACCTGGAGGGGGGCGGGAAGGGGGCGAAGCAGTACCTGCGCGGCATGTGCCCGGCGGAAGACGACGTCACCAAGATCCTCAACACGATGCACCTGTTCCAGAACGGGGCCCACGACTACTTCGATTGGAAGGAGTACGGGCCCACGTTCCAGTTCATCCAGCAGATGACCGGGATCGACCCCAAGATCCGGCGCGCCCTGGTGGGCACGCCATCCGACGCCGTACTGCAGCGCGAGACGGCGATCTTCACGGCCAACCGGCTGGAACCGCGGGTGCGCATCTGGTCGCTCGACGAGGGCCGGCAGCTCACCTCGTACTTCGGGCACCGCAAGGCGGTGGACCTGATCCGTAGCCGGGGGCGATGGCTGGTGACCGCCGATGCGGACGAGGCGCATCACTGGACGAGCGAGCGGCCCCGCGAGACGCACCAGGCGACGCGCCTGCCGGCCATCCCCCGCACCTGCATCGAGCTCACCTGGGGATGGGACTACGCGCTGATCGGCATCGAGGACGGCAAGCTGATCATCCACGACCTGCGGCACCAGGTCCCGATCGGCGAGCCGATCCAGGCGCATGAGGGGGCGGTGCAAGACGTCGCGATCAGCCGGGACTGGCGACGGGCGGTGACCATCGGGGCGGACGGGATGCTCAAGTGCTGGGGCCTGCCCGAGATCGACGGCCCACACCGGGCCACGACGCCGCCCGTGCTGTTCGGCCCGATCGTCGAGAAGGAGGGCGGCCGTTACCGGGCCAGCCTCGAAGGCCGCGCGGTCAACCTCGACGACGGCGGCGCGCGGCCGCTGCGGGAGGTCTTCTCCCTGCGGCAGTCCCACGACCTGCGACTCGCGCACGAGGCGGCGAGCCTCGCGGCGCGGGACGCCAAGGCGGGGAAGGCCGAGCCACCCCGGCCCGACGACACACGCTGAGGGACCCGATCGTCCTCCCCCGCGACCTCTTGAGATCCCTCGGTCGCGGGGATCGATCCCGAGCTCGGACGGCAGGAGGGACGCGCCATGCTCGCCCATCATCAGGCCGCCGATCCGGCCGTTCACGAGCTGGCGATCAAGATCGCCCGCCGCGCGGTGGCCATCATCGGGCCGCCGCCGCGCCAGGAGGAAATCCACGAGGCGCCGCGGGAGTTCTACCTGGCAACCCGGGAGGAGCTGGAGGCCGTGCGCGAAGGCATGCGGATTCCCTCAGGGTGACTGGCTCCAACGGAACCCAGACAGGTAAAGAATCACGCATCCAATAAAGTAGAGTCGAGGAGTGGCGCGGTGACCAAGGCTCCGTTTCCACTCCCCGCTCATCGAACCGGACGGGCGTAGGGTAGGCGGCTGGCGAGGTACGGCTTGTGCCGGGGTTCGTAAGCCCGTAGTGCAATGGCAGTGACGGACAACCGGCTGCGTCGTTTTCCATCCGCCCCCCTCAGAACCGCTCGTGAGTCTTTCGATTCAAGCGGCTCGCCAGTGGTCTATGCTCGGAACTGGTGTCGCTTCGGCCGCTCTCGATGAATGGCCTCGTGGCACTTTTGACAGACAACCAGAGTCTTGCGGCGGCGCGCGGCCATCCGCTTGACCCAGGGCGGTTTTTCGCCCTGTCCTGGTCGGTTCAAATCCGCCAGTTTGCGGATGTGGTGGACCTGACAGATCCCCTCGGCACCACACAACTCGCATTTCTGAGCCAGAAGGCGTTGCACCACCTCGCTTCGAACACTGAACACTTCCTTGGGATGGTCGTCGAGGATGGCGTGCTTCTGCCAGCGAAGCTCATTGCCTCCGAATCGTGCGACCAGCGGCTTCTTCTTGGGACCGCGATCGACGATCACCTCCAGCACCTTTTGCGTGCCATGAGGGACTTCCACGGTCTTCTGGTACTTCCGATAGACTCGGCTGACGGAGATCTTGAATTTGTCCGCCAACGTATGGACCAGCGAAAGTTCCATCACCCGATGAAGTCGCCAAAGGCGATGGACGTTGAAGGCCAAGAGGTAGTACTGCACGAGACCTCGATATTCAGCCTGATACTGGGTCATGATGCTGAAGTCAGTATCATGAAGCCGAGCAGCCAGCCGACTCGGTTTGCCTCGTCGCATGTATCGAGAGCATTTCGCCCGGATGACATCCACGGGAACTTTCAATCCCGGAGCGCCGTTGATACAGCGTTGACCGCGAAGGTCGTGCTTCTCATCGGCGTCCAAGGTGACGATCTCGTAGCCGAGGAATCGCGCCGCCTCCGTGCGCGCATGAGTGATCAGTGTCTTCTCACGGGAGAGTTCGAGTTTGAGCGAGTCGCGCAGGAATCCCTCCAGTTGAAGCTTGATCTGTTCGGCTTCTGCCCGTGGTCCACTGAAACCAAGCAGGAAATCATCCGCATACCGGACATACCACAAGCGTCGGAAGTCGGAATCGTTGGGATCACGCGAAGGCATATGCTGAGCCTGTCGGCGTAACAGCCATGCCTCGTGGGTTTGCCCGGCGTCCGTTTTCCTCCGAGCGGCGTTGAGTAGGGCCACGTAAGGCGGGTAGGGTTTCCGTCGGTCTTCGCGGTTATGTGCTGGAATCAACTCCGTCTCGACGAACTGATCCAACTTGTCGAGGTAGACGTTGGAAAGGATAGGGCTGGCCACGCCGCCTTGCGGGGACCCGCTCAACGTCGCGTAGTATTTCCAATCTTCCATGTAACCTGCATCGAGCAAGTTGGCAAGCAACCGCAAGAAGCGTTGATCGTGGAGTTTCTCGCTCAGAATCGACAGCAAGACCGGGTGGTCGATGCGGTCGAAACATTCTTATATATCTCCCTCGATGAACCACTTGACCCCTCTCCAGTGATGGGTGATCTCCCCGAGGGCGGTGTGGCAACCCCGATGGGGCCGGAATCCGTGAGAATGTTGACTGAACTGGGGCTCGTAGTAGGCGTTCAATAAAGATCGCACCACTTCTTGCATCAGCTTATCTGACCATGTGGGTATCCCGAGCGGGCGCAGCTTTCCCGACTTCTTGGGAATGTACGTCCGTCGGACTGGAGTCCAGCGATAGCGTTCCTGGCGCAACATGCCAATGATCGCATCGATTTTCTCCAGGGACATGGCATCCACGGTTTCCGGCGTCGCACCTGGGGTCATCGCACCGTCGTTGCGGTAGATGCGCCCATAAGCACGCAGGAACAGGTCGCGGTTGAACAGTTGGCGATAGATGTCCTCCAGCGGCAGCCTTCGTCTGCCACGTTCACTGATGACTCCCAAGACCGTTTCGGCGTTTCGCATCACGCGTACCTTGACGTTTGGGTTGTCAGACCACCTGTCTCCCTTTGCCATGTGGTGGGCTTTCCCCACCTCGGACTACTACGGAGACTCCGTGACCTTGGGGCTCTCGCCCGTTAGGCCATCCCGCGTTCCGTACCTTGGGGCTCTCGCCCGTTAGGCCATCCCGCGTTCCGTTGGTGTTGAACGTATCGAGCGCGACGTAGGCGTCCCACTCATCCCCTTGAATGAATTCGTTATCCATCGCTCCCCCAGACGGAGGTGGCAGTCCGCAAAACCGAACGGTCCGCCCCTGGGGACGCTGCGGTCGAGACGCTGTAGCAGCGAGTGTGCGGTTGCACCGCTGGGGATTGGGATTCAGGCAATACAGCTTTCGCCCTATCACGCGGGTCTTGCGGGACGGCACCTTCAGCGTCTTCCAGTGGCTCCCGCTTTTCGAGCATGCTGTTTTCCCCTCCGGCTTTCGCCTTCAGGTAAACCCGATGACCCAGGAACATTCCTCCGAGTTCCTCCTGACTGCGTCAAGGATTCAACACCGCGTTCCGCGGCGCACGGTTTTCCCGCATCCGGCTCTCGGACAAGAACTCACGCCTTCGCCCACGGAAAGGTTCGAGGACGGTCGCACAGGCGGATGAGGCCCAATTCGTCATGGAGCATCGCGTCGGGGAATCGTGTCGTTCCGCGACTTCGCACCTTGTGCTTCCCTCGAAGCCACTGGCGGAGCCGATGCCGCGCGTGGCGGTCAATGGCCCGATAGGCCGGGCTGACAGGACCAAGACAGAAGTAGTTCGACCATCCCAGAAGCTTCCGGTTCAGTTTCGCCACTCGGTCTTCGACCGTCGTCCACAGCCATCGACGGCTGGTCAACTCGTGGATCTCGGCCTTGAGGCTGTCGATCTTCTTCGCCGACGGCGTCGTACCGATGTACGATCGACCCGTCCGCGGCGAGTGACACAGACCGATCGTGTAACCCAGGAAGTTCACGCCCTCTTCAGGGACGCGGCAGAGCCGAGTCTTGGTCTCATTCACCGTCAATCGCAGCGTCGACATCATCGATCGCATCACCCGCATCGCCTCGTCGGCGGTGCCCCGGCAACAGATCACGAAGTCATCAGCGTAGTTGACGATGTGAGCGTCCAAGCGTCGCTCGTGCCCCAGTGCTTTCCAACCCAGAACGAACCGACGCATATAAATATTCGCCAGCGGCGGCGAAAGTGGAGAGCCTTGCGGGCTGCCCCGGCCTTCGTCCTTGTTGCGGGTCGTTCGGTGATGCCGCCCCCGGTCGTCGACCTCTTCCACCGGCGCTTCGAGCCACTTCACGATCAGCCCCAAGAGGTGCCGATCGCTGACGCGCCGCGAGACCGATTTCATGAGTTCGTGATGGGGGATGCTGTCGAACGAAACCCTGCCATGATACCCCTCTCGACAACCCACCCCAATTGCCTCCGGACGAGGTCGAGGTAACCAACCCGACTCATCCCCTCTTCGGGCGTCGTTTCACCGTCCTCTCGATCAGCCGGCAGCCCCGCGACTCCGCGTTCGTGTTCGTCGCCTACCGTGGGACGATGCGGCTCCGCATCCCGGTCTCCTCGACCAGCCTGTCGGGGTGCCAGGTCCGGCTTCCCCGTACAAAATGGACCCGGGAAGCCGCCCAGGAACTCCTTTCCCTGGTCACGGAGGGTGACACGTCATGTCGCAGCCCCAGGACATCTGGCAAGGGCTCTCGCAGGTCCTGAAGCACCAGGCGGTCGAGGACATCACCGCGATCTGTACGGAGGTTATCCATGAGCACATCCGAACTCATCACGCCGTTCCACCTGGAGCGACAGGCCCTGATCTACATCCGTCAGTCGAGTCCCCATCAGGTCCTCACCAACCTGGAAAGCCGCCGCCTGCAGTATGCCTTGCGGCAGCGGGCCCTTGAGTGCGGCTGGCAGGCCGACGCCATCGAGGTCATCGACGCCGACCAGAGCCGCACCGCCAGCACCGCCCAGGGCCGCGAGGGCTTCAAGGAGATCGCCGCCCGGGTAACCCTCGACCAGGTCGGCATCATCTTCTCATACGATGTCACGCGGATGGCACGCAACTGCACCGACTGGTACCAGGTGCTCGATCTGTGTGGCTATCGCCGTTGCCTCATCGGCGACCGGGACGGGATCTACGACCCCGCCACGATCAACGGACGTCTTCTCCTCGGGGTGAAGGGACAGCTCGCGGAGCTGGAGCTGCATACCATCAAGGGCCGGCTGACGGCCGGGCTGCTCAACAAGGCCCAGCGCGGCGAGCTGGCCCTGACCCTCCCCGTGGGCCTGGCCCGCGACCCGCTGGGACACGTGGTAAAGCGACCCGACCGGGAGGTCCAGGACCGGATCGACCTCGTCTTCGCCACTTTCCTCCGGGTCCGCTCCCTGGCCAAGGTCGTCCGGTCCTTCAACGAACAGGACCTCCTCGTCCCGCGCCGCGATCCGTTCGGCGACGTCGCGTGGCGCCGCCCGACCGTCTCCTCCGTCGGGGCGATCCTCAAGAACCCAGCCTATGCCGGGTCGTTCGTTTACGGCCGGACCCGGACCGAGAGAATGGGCCCGAACCACACCCAGGTCCAGAAACCTCGGCCCATCACCGAATGGCGGATTCACATCCGCGACGTGTATCCCCCCTACATCGACTGGGCCACTTTTGAGAAAATCCAGGCCATGATCCGCGACAACCACAGCGAGTACGACCGGAACAAGACCCGGGGCGTGCCGCGGCCCGGGAAGGCCCTGCTGCACGGCCTGGTGTACTGCGGCGAGTGCGGCCACAAGATGGTCGTCCAGTACAAGGGCGGGACGCAGTACCTGTGCAACTCGCTCCGCCAGCAAACCCAGGGGCCGCTCTGCCAGCGCCTCCGCGCCGACCCGATCGACGACCACGTCGTGTGCCTCTTCTTCGAGGCGTTGGCGCCCGCCGAACTGGACGTCTACGACCGGGTGATGTCCTCGCTCTCCGAGGAGCGCGAGCAGCTCCGCCGGGCACGCCGGCAGCAGCTCGAGCGGCTCCGTTACCAGGCCCTCCTGGCCGAGCGCCAGTACCAGAAGGCCGACCCGGACAACCGCCTCGTGGCTGGCGAGCTGGAGAAACGCTGGGAGACGTCGCTCCGTGAACTGAAGCAGGCCGAGGACGCGGTCGATCGAGAGCAACGTGATCATGTGCAACTCGATAAACTCGACCCCGAGTCGCGGCGAATGCTCACGGAGGCCGGGC
>JBFWRA010000028.1:0-11522 GCA_050249155.1 Isosphaeraceae bacterium
TACAAATTCGACGCCGGCCGACGCGACCGGCAACTCCAGCGACACTGGGGACTGGAGGAGAATTATCGCTCGTGATTCCGGCCAGGGGACGTCGGGATCGAGCCCCCCTCGGTCAACGTCGTTTCAGGAGGGTCACCAGCTCCCGCAGGTTTCGATCGTTCTGTCCCAGGTCCCCTTTTCCGATTCGGGAACGGCTCTCTCCCACGAGTCGGGAACCGGACCCGTGCGGTTCGAACGTCAAGCGGATATCATCCACGAACCGCCAGAGGAGCGTCGCGTGGGTCGCGTGCAGAGAGCCCCGCGCGGGGTCCGATTCGAGGACCCGCCATCGCGGAGCGCTGGCGATCACCTTCGCGGCCCAGGTCACGGCCTCCGCGGGAGGGATCGGCAATTCCAGGGGGCGGAGCCTGGGGTCGTCGGCGTCGTCGGAGAGTCGCGACCAGTTGCGCGTGAACCATTCGGTCCAGGACATGGGGGCGTGGCCTTTCCAGTGCGGGGCGGGGGCCGACCATCGAGAAAGCCAGGGGTGGATGATGCGAAGACGGTGTGTCGAGGGGCCGTGGATGGGAATGGTCCGACTGGTCGCTTTCCTCGGGTGCGTCGCGGTCGCCCAGGGGGCCGAAGACCTGACCGTGGTCGTCCGATCGGGCGCGCACGACCGACAGGATACGCCGGTCCGCCTTGAGATTCCAGCCGACCGGCTCCCCTCGGATCTCGTCGCCGCGCTCACCAGGGGGCCGAAGGCGGTCTCGCTCCTGGAGCGGTCAGGAGGCGTCAAGGTGACTGGTCAGCTTGACCGGCCCTCGGACGGGTCTCCTCGCCTGACGTTCCTGTTGCCCGGCCGAACTCCCGCGGGCCAGACGCGCCGATTCACGATCGAGTCGATCGCGTCGGATGACGGCTCTTGGCCCTGGGCGATCTCGGAGGCGTCGGAAGCCTCGATCGACCTGCGAAATCGGGACAAGTTTGTTTTTCGATACAATCGCGTGCCCGTGTCGCATCCGAAATATCCGGCGATCCAGAACAGGGACGCCTACATCCACCCCGCCCATACGCCTTCCGGGGCGCTGATCACCGGCGATTTCTCGCCGTCGCACCCGCATCATCGGGGGTTCTTCCTCGCCTACGCGAGGACCGAGCTGGGGGACCTGCGCCCGGACTTCTGGAATATTCACAACGGCACCGCCAAGATCCACTTCGACGGTCTCGACGCCGCCGTCGCGGGCCCGGTCACCGCGAGGCTCGTGACACGACACCGCTGGGAGGCGAAGGGGGCCGAAGGGCCGGTCCTCCAGGAGCGCTGGGAGGTAGAGGCTTACGACGTTCCCGGAACACCGTTCTGGATGTTCGACGTGACGTCGACCCAGCGGGCCGTGGATCGGCCCTTGGTCTTGCCCCCTTACCGTTACGGCGGGATGGCCTACCGGGGTCCCGAGCCGTTCGTCAAAGGGGCGCTGGGGGTCTTGACCAGCGAGGGGCACGACAACCGGAAGACGGCCGATCAAAAGCCCGCTCGCTGGATCGACCTGACCGGCCCGGTGGCGGAGGGGTCCGACCAGTACGGTGGGGCGGTGATGTTCGACCACCCGACGAATCTGAACCACCCCTCGGTCGTCCGGATTCATCCGACGAGCTTGCCGTTCTTCTCGTTCGTGCCGAGCCATGACACCAGGGTCACCATCCCGGCCGACCGTCCGATCGTCTTCCGCTACCGAGTCGTGATCCACGACGGCCGTCCCGACCGCGCGCTGGACCAGAGGCTCTGGCACGACTATTCCGAGCCTCCGACGGCGGAAATCGGGGCTCGGCCCACACGCTAATTCGGCCTCTTCGGAGTGCTCATGAAGGATGCTTCCGCCGGTACGAACGGACCGACCGGCGCAGGCAATCCAACAGGCCGACGGGGGAGGATTTCGCTCTTGGGGGGCTCAGCCCCTCGGAACGGGGCGGACGATATAACGCTCGGTCAAACCGCCTCGGGGCCACGGTGGGAGTCCGGAGGGTCGAGGCGGGGACTGTCCGCGGGATGCGTCGAGGTCGCGAGCGGCGGCCCGGGTGCGCCCCGGCGGGTCGGGAACGACGGACGTTCCCTCGACGATCTGGTCAGTCGACACTTCACGTCAAGGCGGACCAGACCCCGAGGGAACGTCGCGGTAAGACTCGGCCCCGTCGGAGACGATCACCGGGGGCGTCGACCGTCGTGTCAGGCTTTGGCCTGGTACCGGCGGTGCATCGCCCGACGTTCAAGGAGGTAAACAGGAAGTGAACATCGTCACGACCCGCTTCGGCCTGATTCAGGCCTCGGAGTCCGAGATTCTTCGGATTCCCGACGGCCTGGTCGGGTTCCGTTCGTTCACGCAGTACGTCCATCTTCCCGATCCGGTCGTGGCCGGTCTGACGTGGTTGCAAAGCGTGACCTCGCCGGAGCTGGCTTTCGGGCTGGTGCCGCCCCCCCTGGCGGTCAGCGACTATCGGATCGAGCTGCGTCCGGGTGACCGGGCGGCGCTGGAACTGGACGACGAGCGGTCGGCCCTCGTGTACGTGATCCTCAACCGGGGCGAGGGGGGCGGCCTGACGGTCAACCTCCAGGGCCCGCTGGTGTTCAACCCGGCGAGCCGGCTTGGCCGGCAACTCGTGCTGACGTCCAGTCGCTACGCGGTGAGGTTCCCTCTGGAAAGTCATGTCCCGACCCCGACCCTGCTGCCCGGCCCGACCCCGCTTCGCGCGACGGCCTGACCGGACACGCGGATGACACGGAGCGGGACAACCGGCGTCGCGTCGCCCCCAAAGCGTCCGACGTCGCATCCCTCGCCCCGTCGTGGTAACCGAGAGCCCGGGTAACGTGGTCACGGAAGGCCACGGGTCTCGTTGGCAGGAGGAAGGAGCCGAAAATGCTGGTCCTGTCCCGACACCGCGACGAAAGCATCATCATCGGTGACGACATCGTCATCACCGTGGTGGATATCCGGGGCGACAAGGTTCGATTGGGGATCGCGGCCCCCATCGAAATCTCCGTGCACCGACAAGAGGTGTACGAAGCCATCCAACGCGAAAACCGACAGGCGAGCCGACTGGACCCCCAGGACGCCCGCCAGCTCGAGCACATCAACCCCCCACTCCGGCGCGACGTTCGTCGCCCCCGGGCGGAGGGGATTTGAAGCGATCGGGCGTCGGATTCCCCGCCCCGCGGCCTGCCCATCCCACGCGCAACACACCGGGCGTCGCCTCTCAAGGCCCTCAACCCGCCTTGAAGGTACGCCCGGTTTTGACGTTTCCACGGTCCGCCGATTCCATCCCGTCCGAATCAATCCAATTCGATGATGAAGTTCTCATCACCACCTCGCGCCGAAGGTTTGATGAGATGCCTCCAGCCCGAATCACTCCCGTCATCCTCGTCCGGGAGGATCTCCAGTTCACCGTCCTCGGTCTTCAGTCTGGGTACGTTATCCGAGGAGGGGACCGGGAAGCTCGCGCCCTCGCCACTCTGGCTTCCCCCAGCACCCGCCCGGTCGGAACCTCTCGATGACGCCGAGGGTGCCGGACCAGGAACCGCCCGCGCGCCAACCGCCTGACGTCGCACCCGCTCGGTAGGGGCGGGCAGGTCGTCCGGTCCCAGGTAGATCCGAAGCTTGTATGCTCCCTGCGTGAGCCGATCGTCCGGCAGCAAGGCCGCCCATCGTACGCGCTGCCCCTTCACCTTCGTGCCGTTGGTGGTCGCGAGATCCCGCACCACCAGCAGCCCATCAGTCTTGACGATCAGGCAGTGTCGCTTCGATAAGCTCGGGTCGTCGATCCGGACGTCACAGTAGTCCTTGCGGCCGACGACCGTCACGTCCCGCTGGATCGGGATCGGCGGATCTCCATTCTCGGGAACCAGTTCAGCTTTCACGAGTGGTCCCTCGGTGGTCGACGGCCCTCATCCTGAACGCCGTTTCCAGCGTCCCTGATCACCTTCTCATGATCCAGGACATTTCAGTCATTTTATCCCGCCTGGCGACTTCAGGCAACCAAAACTCTCAGTGCATGCAAGCTTATTGGTTATTTTTAGCAACACCCCTTGACCCCTTCATGGTGAAACCGGATCGCTCGCCCTGGGGTATCGGAGAGTGAGTCGACGGGATCGGGTCGATTTTTGACCGGCGGATCCGCGTGGTCGCGAGTCAGGAGGCGACGATGGAGAGGACCTGGACGCGTGGAGTGAGCACGGTGTGGCGCCTGGGAATTGGGGTGGCGACGGCGTGGCTCCTGATCGTTCCGTGTCGAGGCGCGGAGTCGACGGTGGAGTGGGTGTCGTCCGACGCGGTCCTGTACCTGGAGGTACCTCGTCCCGGGGTATTGCTGGACAGGGCGTCCGATGAACGGCTCCTCGCGCTGGCGGAGACCGTGCCGGGGCTTCGCGAGGCCCTGAGGCGTCCGGAGGTCAAGACGCTGCGAGACGTGGTGACCGAGGTGGCCCGGGAGCTTGGCAAGCCCTGGGACGTGGCGGTTCGCGAGATCACGGGAGGAGGGGCCGTGCTGGCCGTCGAGGCTCCCCGAGGGCGGCCGCCGGGCATCGCGTTGATCGTCACGCCGACGGACGCCGAGGTCCTGGAGAAGGCCGCGGGGATCGTCCGGGAGATCGCTCGTCGCGAGGCCGCCAATCGCGGTCAGGACGACCCGATCGCCTCGGGGGAACACCGAGGGATCGTGGGGTACTCACCCAGGGGGACGAAGGCGGCCTACGCGATCGTCGAGGGCAAGCTCGTGATCGCCGATCGTTCCGACACCCTCAAGGCGGTCGTGGACCGGGCGCTGGACGGGCTTCCCGCGGATCGCTCGGTCAAGACACTGGAGGTCTGGAAGGCCCGCGAGGACGCGCCGAACCCCGAGAGCCTGGCCTGGGGAATGGCCAGGCTCGACATTCTCCGCGAACTCGATCCGAATCGCTACCGAATCGAGGAGAAGGTCGACGGGGGGGCGACCCTCCTGTTCGGGGGCTGGATCCAGACGCTTCGCCAGGCCCCCTGGGTCTCGGCCACGTTGACCTGGAACGAGAAGCGGCTCGCCGGCCAGATCCGGATGCCCGCTCCGCCCGGCGGACGTTCCGCGCCCTTCCTGGGTTACGTTCCGCCTCGCGGCGAAGGCGCGCCGCCACCGATCCACCTGCCTGGGACGGTCCTCAGCGCCAGTCTCTGGCGCGATCTCTCGGCGCTCTGGGAGGCGAAGTCCGACCTCTTCCGACCCGAGGACGCCCAGAACCTCAACCAGCTCGACACGCTCTCCGGCACGTTTTTTGGCGGTCGCGACTTCGGCACGGGGGTACTCGGGTCGTTGACCAGCGACTGGCGACTGATCGTCGCGATGCAGGACCACGCGGCCACGACCCCCCTCCCGGACGTCAAGCTCCCCGCGTTCGCGCTGGTCGCCCAGATGAAGCCGGACGCCGAGGACTTCGCGCAGCGGCTCAAGGTCGCGTTCCAGTCGTTCGTGGGCGTGGTGAACCTCGGATCGGCGCAGACCAAGGCCCCGCCGCTGGAACTTCTTTCAGAAACTTATGAGGGTGTGACGCTCTCGACGACCCGGTTCATGCCCCCACTGAAGTCGGGACCGGACGACCAGCCGCCAGGTCCCGTGCATTACCGGCACAACTTCAGCCCGACGGCCGTCCAGGTCGGTCCGCACTTCGTCCTCAGCTCAAGCGTCGGGTTGGCCAGGGAACTGGTCAAGGCGTTGAAGGACGGAGGGTCGGAGTCGCCGAGGGATGAGCCGGCGACGTTCGTGGTCAAGGCCGACGGCGGCGTGATGGCGAAGCTCGTCGACCTCAACCGCGATCAGCTCGTGATGCGAAACGTGCTCGAACAGGGGAACGACGAGGCCCGCGCCGGCGCCGAGGTCGATCTGCTCGCCGCCCTGCTTCGTTACCTCGGCGAAGGCCGACTGGCCATCGAGGACGGTCACGATTTCTGGCGGTTGGATCTGGACTTTCAACTCGGTCGATAAGCCAAACGGACCGACTTCGCGCCCGGAGGCCGCGACCATGACCGACCCCCTCTCCGCTCGATCGAACGATCCCGCGCGGGCCTGGGCTCCCTACGAGCCCAGTCCCGACGCTCCCTGGGATCTCGCCAGGGTCGCGCACCTCCACCGCAGGGCGGGATTCTCCGCCTGCTGGAGCGTGCTTCAACGCGACCTGGCCGACGGTCCCTCCGCCAGCGTCGACCGCCTCTTGAAGGGCGAACCCAACGCTCCGGACGGCCGAACCGCCGCCGCCTTCGAGTCGCTCGCCGGAGCCATGACCCGACGCCTCGCCCCCGCCGCGGCGCTCACGAGGCTCCAGGCGCTGTGGCTCTACCGGATGGTCTTCACCCCGTATCCGCTAAGGGAGCGGATGACCCTGTTCTGGCACGACCACTTCGCCACCTCGTTCGCGAAGGTCCAGAACCCGGGGCTCATGCAGCGCCAGAACGACCTCTTCCGCCGTCACGCCCTGGGGGACTTCAAAACCCTCCTGGCGGAGATCGGCGAAGACCCCGCCATGCTGATCTGGCTCGACTCGACCGAGAATCGCAAGGCCAGGCCCAATGAGAACTACGCCCGAGAGGTGATGGAACTCTTCACCCTCGGCCGAGGCCAGTACACCGAGAAGGACGTTCAGGAAGCCGCCCGAGCCTTCACCGGCGGGTTCGTCCGTCGAGAACGGTTCGAGGTGATCCCATCCCAGCACGACGACGGCGACAAGACCATCCTGGGCCGCACCGGTCGATTCGACGGCGGGGACGTCCCCGGCATCCTGCTGGAACGGCCCGCCTGCGCCGAGTTTCTGTGCGAGAAGCTGATCCGAGCGTTCATCAGCGACGTGGATCCCATCCCCCCCGCCTTGTTGGAAGCGCCCGCCCGGGCGCTGCGAGACTCGGGTTACGACGTCTCCGCGCCGGTCGAGTTGATTCTCAGATCGAACCTGTTTTTCGACGCCGAGGTTCGCCGACGACGAGTCAAGAGCCCGGTCGAGCTGGCGGTGGGAACGGTTCGGGCGCTGGAGGTCTTCTCGCCGACGGTGCCAGCCGACGCGCTGGCGGAGTCCTGCGTGGCGATGGGTCAAAGCCTGTACGCGCCGCCGAGCGTCGCGGGTTGGGACGGCGGTCCCGCCTGGATCAACTCGACGGCGATGCTGGCGCGGAATAACCTGGCGTTGGCCATGATCGGCGCGGATGATCCCGCGCTGGGCAGACGTTTCGATCCCGCCGAGCTCGCCCGCCGGCACGGGTTCACCGGTCCGAGGGAGGCGACGCGGTTTTTCAACGACCTGCTGGTCCAGGACGCCTTCGGGCCAGACCTGCTCACCCGACTTTCCGCCAACGCCAACGACCCCAGGGCGTCGGCCACCCTGATCCTCACCTCGCCTGAATATCAGCTCGCATGAAAAGTTTTTGAACATTGGCGCGAGACCGACGGAGTCCACGAACATGCCCGCCCACCGCCGCGATTTCCTCCGTTCGTCGCTGGCCGCTAGCACACTGGTCTCCATGGGGGCCCGCACGATCCCCGGCTTCCTGGGGCGCTCGGCGCTCGCCGCGGGGGGGCCTGGCCAATCCGGCGACGGCCGGGCCCTGGTCGTCGTCCAGCTTCTGGGAGGCAACGACGGCCTGAACACGGTCGTTCCCTTCGGACAGGACGGCTACGCCAGGCACCGCCGGGCGCTCCGGATCTCGACCGCGCAGATCCACAAGCTGAACAAGGACGTCGGCTTGCACCCGGCGATGGGGGCCCTGGCCGCGCTGGCCCAGGAGGGCAAGCTAGCCGTCGTGCAGGGGGTCGGTTATCCCAACCCGGATCGCTCGCACTTCCGTTCGATGGAGATCTGGGAGTCGGCCCGACTCGATCCGAAAGCCCTCGATACGGGATGGCTCGGGAGGGCGGTCGACGCCGCGCCGGTCAAGCCAGGGGCGGACGTGCTCGCCCTCCACGTCGGCACGCGCGCCTTGCCGCTGGCCTTGAAGTCGAAGAAGACCGAGGTTCCCTCCGTCGCGAGCCTGGACCAGTACCGCCTGCGACTGGCCGGGAGCGACGCCGACCGCCGCGCCTCCCGTGACGCCATCGATCGGCTCGCACGTTCGGAACGACCCGAGGAGGCCGACGACCCGCTCCTGGGGTTCGTTCGCCGCAGCGCCGTGACCGCGTACGAATCGAGCCGCCGCCTCGAACAGGTCACCCGGGCCTCCGACGGCAAGGTGACCTACCCCAACTTCGGTCTGGCCAAACGGCTCGAACAAATCGCCCAGATCCTCAAGGCCGGCTTTGGCACGCGGATCTATTACACCTCCCTCGACGGGTTCGATACCCACGCCAATCAACTGGGCTCGCACTCCGCGCTTTTGACCGAGCTCTCCGACGCGCTGGGAGCGTTTCACAAGGATCTGGACGCCTCGGGCCTCTCCGACCGGGTCGCGGTCCTGGTGTTCAGTGAGTTCGGCCGTAGGGTCGCCGAGAACGCCAGCGCGGGAACCGATCACGGCGCGGCGGCCCCGGTGTTCGTGAGCGGTCCGCTGGCGAAGGCCGGCCTCGTCGGCGACCACCCCAGCCTGGAAACCCTCGACGACGGCGACCTGATCCATCACACCGACTTCCGTCGGGTTTACGCCGCGGTGCTCGAGCACTGGCTCGCGATCCCGAGCGAGCCGGTCATCGGCCCTGGATTCGCCCCGCTGCCCCTGTTTCGGGGTTGAACCGCCTCGTTGATTCGGACGTGGGCCCCGGGGTTTCTCCACGCGTCCCGGACTCGGGCCGATCGCCAGAATCCTGGCGTTCGGCCCCAGAGTTCTCACATCGGTCCCCGGTTCCTCCCGCCGCGATCCCGCGCGCCACTCTCCGATCGCCGATCATTTCCCAAACCCGCGGCGTGCCGCCAGGAATCGTCACAAGTTGGCACGCGCCCTGCACGTGGATTGCGCAAGACCCTTGCAATCGTCGCGTCGCGCTCCCCAAAACCGGGAGACGATTCGTCCGTTGGGGTTCGCCACGTATAAGATGGAAGTATACCAATTCGTGACGGGAAGGAGCCCGACCGCGGTCCGAATCGCCACTCTTAGCTCAGCTCATGGAGCGGAGTCCACTCGCATGAATCGCGTCGCTAGCGTTCTGGCCCGGGCGAGCCTGGTCATTCCGCTTTTTCTTGGAGGGGCGACCCGGGGCGTCGCGCAGGTTCCATCGCCCCCGGCCCCAGGGTCCGACGCCCCCGTGGACGCCACCGCCATCGAGGACGCCGGGCCGGTTCGCGTTTTGACGGAAGGCCCCCTCCACGAGGCGTTCCTTTCTCCAGTCAAGAGCGCCGAGCCCGATCACGTCGCCAAGGCGCCGCCCGCCCCGATCGTCGAGCGCCCTGGAATCGACCCCCCCGACGCGCGCGCCCAGTGGATCGAAGGCTACTGGGGCTGGGAAGAGGGGCGCAAGGATTTCGTCTGGGTCACGGGGACCTGGCGTGTGCCACCCCCCGGCAAGTTCTGGGTTAACGGCTACTGGAAGCGCGACGACCAGGGCTGGTATCGCGTCCCCGGTTTCTGGTCCGACCGCAAGACCGACCGGATCGACTTCCGGAAGGACGGACCTCCCACGAATCGACCCGCCGAGGAACCCGGCGAATCTCCAGGCCCCGGCCACTTTTACATCCCAGGTCAGTATTACCCGGACGGCGACGGCGTCGTCTGGAAGCCGGGCTTCTGGACCAAGTCCCAGCCAGGCTGGTCGTGGGTGCCCGCGCAATGGGTCCGACAGCCTGAGGGGTGGACGTTTCAGGAAGGCTACTGGGACCGCAACCTGGAAGATCGCGGTGTTCTCTTCGCCCCCGCCGAGGTCGCCGAGGACGCGAGAAACGCCACGACGGTCTTCGCTCCCTACACCCAGGTCGGCCCCCAGAGCTTCGGCCTGCTCTACGGGGCTTTTGGTCGACCCAACGCCGACTACGACGGCTACCCAGGCTGCTACTACGACCCCACCGGCCGCTACTACGGATACGCCAATTATGGTTGCCTCGGAGCCTACTACGGATACCTTGACTACCCCTACTACGGAACGATCGGCTACCCCTACTTGACTTCGGGGCTGACCTACGCGGGGGTCGGCGTGGGTGTCGGGGGCTTTGGACTCGGGCTGGGTAGTGGTTATGGCTACGGTTTCGGCCTGGGGGGTCCGTGCTATGGGCTCCTCGGAGGAACGATTGGGGGGCTCTGCGGTTTCGGCCTGGGCGGTTTGGGCTATTCGTACTGCGGTTACGGCGTTGGCCTGGGATATTCCAGCATCGGACTCGGCCTCGGTGGACTGGGTTATCCCTACTACGGGTATGGCGGATTTGGTGGTCTGGGGTATTCCAACTTCGGGTACGGCGGCTTCGGTTATCCCTATTGCGGTTATGGTGGGGTTGGCGGGCTGGGCTTCGGGCTTGGCTTCGGCACAGGTTTGGGGTTGGGTCTGGCCACTTGCGCCTTCGGCGGGGGGGGTTATGGACCCTGGTATGGTTACGGCGGAGCGAGGAACGCCCATCGGACCCCGTTCTACCCCGGTCGTCAGACCAACGCGCTGATCGTGAACGGGAACAATAACAACGTCCTGTTCGCCCCGAACGCCAGGGTGGTCAACCTGGGACAGGGGCAGGGGGGCCTGACGCGGGGAGGGCGGGGGGGCGTGGTCACTCGTGGCAACACGTTGCCAAGGCCCCTGGGCCCTCGCGTTTCGCCTCCCCCTTCCTCGCGGCCCTTCGCCAACCCGTTCTTGCGGCAAGCGTCCGACCTGTACCGACAGAGGAACATCGGAAGCCTCGCGAACCAGGCGGGCCCGCGAGAGGCTGGTCCCATCCGTTCGGCCACCGGCGGATCGGCCCTGGCGAAGCCTCGCGGAACCGCGGGGTCCGTCTCGCGACCGAGCGTCACCACCAACGCGCTCCGGGGAGGCTGGAGCCCCGCGTTCAACGGCGAGAACCTTCAGGCCACGGCCCTCCGCCGGTCCGTCGCGCGGCCGGTTTTCACGAACTCCAACGCGACTCGTCCGGGACTGGATCAACTTCGGAACAACCTTGGCACCCGGCTCGGCGGTCAGAACGGATCACCACGGATCGAGCGAGGTAACCTCAACCCGCCGGGGGGGACCAATCCCCTGGTGGGTCGAGGACCGGGGAACCTCCCGAACGCCTTGCCCAGGATCGAGCGAGGTAACCTCAACCCGCCGGGGGGATCGTCCGCGGTGGTTGGTCGAGGACCTGGCGTCGGATCCGGATCGGTCGGTGCTCTCCCCGGACTTCGTGGACCTGGCGGGGCCCCGCTGAACCTTGGGAACAATCCCAGCACGACGATTCCACGGGGTCCAGGGGCTCGTGGAAACGGGCTGCCCAATCTCGGTGCGGGGGTGGGCGGTTCGGGAAGTGGCCGCGTCGCCGGTCGGCCGATGGCGCTTCCTGGCGGTAACGGAGGTGGAGGAAACGCGACTCCGACCCCGTTCATCCTTCGAGGGGGGCCTTCCGGTCTCCCCAACTCGGGCCCTTCGGGACCTGGCGTGAC
>JBFWRA010000029.1:0-11493 GCA_050249155.1 Isosphaeraceae bacterium
AAGGCCACCAGGATCGCGACCAACCCCGGAGTGACCGAATGGAACCTCTCACGACTCCAGCCGATCGCCACGAGACCAAAGCCAACGAGCAAATGGACGTCGAACACGTGAAAGGGAACGGTGCGACCCCAGCCCAATGTTTTCCCAAGAACCCAGTGGACGTACATTGGGCCTGGGAAATTGAAGTCGAGGAGGTCCTGGTAAGGAAGGATTCCCGCGTCCCAGGAAAGCGCCGAGAGACCGAAGTGCTCCAGGTCCGCCCACCAGGGCCGGAGCAGGTAGTTGGGAAACCAGGAGACGAACGCCAGGACGCACGTCACGCCCAGGACCGTCGGCAGGCCGCGTCTGAGAACCGCCCAGCTGAACCGTTGGTCCCAGGACAGGCCCCCTTCCACGCGCCTCCGGCACACCGCGACCACCTGCAGTGGAATGGATAGTATCAGCGCGATCCAGATCCACCGACTCTCGACCAGGAATCGCGTCAGTCGCATCGGAATCAGCAACGTGAAGTGAGACCAGAGAGCCCCGAGCAGGTCGGGAATGAGAGACAAAGTCCACAGACCCACTCCGAGGGCCAGCCCCACCACGATTGTTCGACGCCAGTTCGTCGGCGCGGAACGCGTTGAACCCCGATCCTCGTCGGTCATCCGGCGTTCTCCTCGCTTCGGGGCCGTTCCGCCACCACGTAGGCCGACAGTCCAAACGGAAACCGAAATCCCAGGCGGATCAACCGGTTCTCCAACAGTAGAGGGAGCGACAAGGTCCAGTTCAGAACGGCTGGAAGCGGCCGCAGATCGGAATGGGGGATGCGCGACGACGACCTCGTCACCAGTCTCTGGGCGAGCCGAACCAGGACCACGATGGGAAAGAGAATGGAATTTCGATAGGAATTGGTCCGAATTCTAAGGTCGGCTTGAGTCAAAAGTCTCCCGAGTTCGCCGCGCGTGTATCGACGACGCGTGTGGACCGCCTGGTCGTGCCCGCTTCTCAGCCACTGGTAGGCCGGAAGGTTCATGACCAGTCTGCCCCCCGGCTTCAACACCCTGCGAAATTCTCGAAGCGCGTCGAGGTCTCCCGGCGATCCCAGACAGCACAGGACGTCGGCGGAGAGTATGGCGTCGAACGAACCATCCGCGAAGGGAATCCGGTCCACCGAACCCCGGGCCAGGCGGGCGAGTCCGCGGCGTCTCAGGAAAATAAACGCCTCGGCGGAGTATTCCAGCCCGAACGCCCGGTCGCCACGCAGGAACGCGAGCGTCGCACCCGTGCCACAGCCCGCGTCGAGAATCGTGGGTCGATCGATCCCCGCGACTCCCTCGAGGACCGCCGGAAGCACGAGGTCGCGCAGCCCGACATACCACCAGTGACCTTCCTCCGATTGGTACATCACCTCATATTCAGGGATTTCCAAGACGCGGCTCCCTCGACGATTCCTCCGCGGATTCGAGCGCCGCGGCGATCACACGTTGGATCTCGTCGGGACGGAGTTCAGGGTACAGAGGCAGGGAGACGACCTCGCGACAGGCCCGCTCCGACTGGGGGAAGTCTCCCAGGCGGTAACCCAGGTATCGCTGCGACTCCTGCAGGTGAAGCGGCGTGGGGTAGTGGATCGCGGAATCCACGCCTTGACGTTTCAACGCCTCCTGAAACGATTCGCGACGATTCGTTCGAACCACGAAGAGATGATAGGCGTGACTCCGTCCGCCGGGATCGTCCTGGAAAGAGAGGCCCGAACCCTGAAACGACTCGCGGTAGCGCTCGGCGAGGTCTCTCCGGGTGCCGACCCAGCGGTCGAGGTGACGGAGTTTCACCCTCAAGATCGCGGCCTGAATCTCGTCGAGGCGCGAGTTGAACCCCTGGGAACGATTCTGATACTTGGCCACCTCACCATAGTTTCGGAGTCCTCGAACGAGTCGCGCGATCTCCGCGTCGTTGGTGACGACCGCTCCGGCGTCTCCGGCCGCGCCCAGGTTCTTGGTCGGATAAAAACTGAAGCATCCCGCGGCCGAGAGCCCGCCGACCGGCCGGTCGTTCCAGCGTGCCCCGTGCCCCTGCGCGGCGTCCTCGACGACGACCACGCCGAACGCCTTCGCGATCTCGCCGATCTCCTCCATTGGCGCGGGAAGTCCGTAGAGATGAACGGGAACGATCGCAGTCACCCTCAGGCCGCCCGGCGGTGACTTGAGCACCCTCCGTAGCGATTCCGGGTCGAGGTTCATGGTCGACGGGTCGACGTCGACATAGACGGGACGCGCCCCGGCGGCCTCGATCGCGCAGGCCGTCGGCGCCGAGACGTTGGGCACGGTCACGACGCCATCGCCGGTGCGGACTCCGACGGCGCGGAGGGCCAGGTGGATCGCGTCGGTCCCCGAGTTCACTCCCACGGCGTGCTCGACGTCGCAATACGCCGCGAACTCCCGCTCAAACGCGGCGACCTCCTCGCCCAGCACGTACCAGCCTCGGGAGAGGACCCGCGCGACGGCCTCGTCGATCTCCTCACGGAGCGAGGCGTACTGTCGGGCCAGGTCCAGGAACGGGACGCGATGGGCGGCCCCTTGCTCGTGGGTCATCTCGGCTACCAGTAGTGCGAGCGGTGTTCTTGGTAGTAGGCGATCGTCCGGCGGACCCCTTCCTCCAGGGAAGTTCGAGGCGACCAACCGACCAGCCGGCCGATTTTGCGGACGTCGGAGCAGAAGTCGCCAGGCTCCTGCGCGGCCCGCTCGGGCGAGAACGGGGTGAAGTCCCACTGGCTTCCCGGGACCTGGGCCGTGATGACCTCGGCGAGTTCTCGAAAGGAGTACGCGCGGTTGTTTCCGACGTTGAGGATCTGACCATAGGCTTGCTCGGTCGCCGCGCTCATCACCATGGCGTCGACGGCGTCGGCGGCGTAGACGAAGTCGCGGAGGTACGATCCGTCCCCAAAGACGTGAATCGTCTCCCCGTCGAGCGCCTGCCGGACGAACCAGTTCGCCACGCCGAACCGGTTGTGCCTCATCTGCGCCCGGGGCCCGTAAATGTTCGTGAGCCGGAGCGTGATCGACCGCACGCCATAATTGTCGTGATAGATCTGAAAGAGCTTCTGCGCGGTGAGACTGGAGAGTTCGTAGATGCCTTTCGGATGCAGAGGCTGCTCCTCGTTGACAGGGAGCATCACGGCGGGTCCGTACTCCCCCCGGGTTCCGCTGAAGACCAGACGTGCCGTGGGGTTGTGGCGTCGACAGGCCTCCAGGAGGATCGCCGACCCTTTGATGTTGATATCGATGTCGGGGAACGGGTTCGTCCGGCTCAGGACGTGGTCGTTCTGTCCGGCGAGATGGAAGAGAAAATCCTGGCCTCGAATCAGGAATTTCAGGCTCGACTCGTCCCGGACGTCGCTGAAATTGACGGTGACCTTGTCGCGGATCGGCTGGACGTTGAAAAGGTTGCCTCCGTGGTCCTCGAGCATCGCATCGAGCAAGGTCACGTCAGCTCCAAGCTCGACAAGTCGGATGGCGAGGTTGCTCCCGAGAAATCCCAGACCTCCGGTGATGAGGACGCGGCTTCCTTGGAAGTGGGTAAGCTTCGACGGCTCTGACATGACGGGGCACCCCCCTGAAAAACCTCCCGAACCACGAACTGAGGCGTCTGGTTTCCCGACAGGAAGAGTCGGCCGACGTACTCACCCATCAAGCCAAGCATGAGGAATTGGACCCCGGAGAACAGTAGCATCGTCACGATGACCGAAGCCCATCCGATGGGCGTCTCGGGGCGGGTCAGTCGTTCGACGATCACCACGACTCCGAGAAACAGCCCGAGGATTCCGCAAACCAGGCCCAGCAGCGCGCTGAGGCGCAGCGGAAGGACCGAGAAGTTCACGAACATGTTCAGCCAAAGACGGACCAGCTTGCGGAGCGTGTAGTTCGATCGCCCCTCGCAACGGGCGTCATGCCGGACTTCCAGCGTCCCGACGTTGCGAGTGCAGCGCAGCACCAACCCGTCCAGATAGGGGTAAGGCCCGGCGTACTTCACGACCTCCCGGACGGTGAACTGGTTGAGGCATTTGAAGCTGGAGAGGTAGAGGTCGCGGGGCTTGTCGAGCAGGACCGTGGCCACCCGGTCGTTGAACCGACTGCCCAGGTTGCGGAACCAGTGATGGCACTTGCGAGCGTAACGGCTATAGACCACGTCCAGGTCGTGAAGGACGGCGTGGTTCACAAGCCGGAAGACCTCCTCGGGAGGGTTTTGGAAGTCGTCGTCCATGATGACGACGTGGTCCCCGGTCGCATGATGGAGGCCCGCCATCACCGCGTTGTGCTCGCCGAAGTTCTTGGCGAGCTTGACGTAAACGACCGAGCCGGGGTACCGGGCCTGGATTTCTCGGCAGACGGCGTCACTCTCGTCGGGGCTGCCGTCGTTGACCAGAACGATCTGAAGATCGCGAGCCCCGCTCGCCTTCTTGAGACGATCGATCAACGGTCCGATCGTTCGCGCCCCGTTGTAAACCGGGATCACGACGCTGATTTTCATGCGAGGATCCTTTTTCCACGGACAGGAGTGGCGGAAACGTCGCTGAGTTCGAATGGACTCGTCCACGGACCCGAGATCTTTTGTGTGATGAGGCGGGGCGATTCCTTCGCTCCGTGCGCGGGGGAACCTCGACACTGTCACTGAAAACAGTGTGAATTCCTTCAATCACACGAATCCAGGCGATCCACCCACGTTCTGATCCACCGACGTTCAATCACGACACGATCGCCGCCCGGACTCCACCGGGAGGGAGCTTGAGTGCTTGGTTGATCTGGTCTCGTTGACGTCCTTGGTCCTTGCGGGCCCACCGTCGGGCCGCTCCGACCGTTCCCGAGTCTCGAACGGATTCGACTCCTTCGCCACGTCTCAGTGAATGAACGGAATGACGACGATAAGGCCGAGGAGCTGAAGACGAAGAGTCCGGAAAGTCACTCGCGAATTCGTCGGATGCGGAGGGACGGCCATGGAGCGATATCGGACAAACCATGCCGTGGTTCGTCAGTCGTGTGGGGAACGACGGGGTTCGGCGGGGTCAACACGACCACCGACAGAGGAAGACAAGGGGTGGGTGCGTTCGTCGGTCGGGATCGGCGTGGACCGTCAGGGATCGCACGCTCGACGCCCCGTGGAATCTCCTCGTCAATGGCGCGACGATGGCCAAGCTCGGTCCCGACGGGTTGGTCCAGGGAACGGCCTTGAATTCCGTTAAAGGACGCTCGGAGCCGTTCACTCGACCGTCCGGGAAGTCCGACGATCGATTCGGCCACGACGGATCCTCGGAATGCGTGGCCCGGACGCTCAGCGCCTCGTGCGACTGAAGCCAAAGGCTGGGAGCCAGGGACTGGAGCATTCCCACGATCGCCAACAAGCCCGCCAACTGGGTTGGGAACAGGGATCGCCGCGCCACGGGGAAGGTCACGTCAAGGCCCTCGATCAGCACCTTGCCTGAATCCCCTGGGTCCACCTCGCGCGGAGAACCGCCGCTGGTGCCAAGGGATCAACCGATTGATTCGCTCGAATTCCGACTGAAGGGATGGTGCGTCGATTGGTCCTAGCGGATCGGCGACGATCACTCGGTTCTCGACGTACTCTCATTGTCCCTCAGGATCGCGTCATTCGCAATCACAAAACCGTGCTTTCTTTCTTCCCACGAGCGATCGTGCGAGGAAGCATGGACGGGTAAGCCGGCGAGCCTCGGGGTCGGTCATCCGACGTCGCAGAGCGCGACCGCCTCACCCAGGCTGGTGAGCGGGTCTCGCACCGGGATGAATTCGTGGGCGAAGTAGCCCTGGAAGCCGACCCCGGCGATCGCCCTGGCGATGGCCTTGTAGTTCAACTCCTGCGAGTCGTCGATTTCATGACGACCGGGGTTCCCTCCGGTGTGGTAGTGACCGAAGTACTCGTGGTTCGCCTCGATCGTTCGGATCACGTCCCCTTCCATGATTTGCATGTGGTAGACGTCGTAGAGCAGTTTGAACCGGTCCGACCCGACACGCTTGACGAGTTCGACGCCCCAGTCCGAGCGGTCGCACATGTAGTCCTTGTGGTTGACCTTGCTGTTGAGCAACTCCATCTGCAGGGTGACGCCCGCGTTCTCGGCCTCGGGGACGATCCGCTTCAGGGCGTCGACGCAGTTTTGGAGGCCGGTCCGGTCGTCGATCCCCCGGCGGTTGCCCGAGAAGCAGATCACGTTCTTCCAGCCCTCCCTGGCGGTCGCCGTGATGGCCTCGTGAATCGCGTTGAGACTGGCGTCGTGGTACTTCGGATCGCAAAGGCCGTCGGTGAGCGGGTGGGACGTCGTCATGGTGCAGACGAGCCCGTGGGCCTTGATCGTCGGGAAGTCCCTGGGCGTGAGCAGGTCGATTCCCACCAGACCCATTCCCTTGGAAGCCTCGGCGAGATCCTCCAGGTCGATCTTGGAGAAGCACCATCGACAGACCGACTGTTGAATCCGGCCGTGCTTGACCAGTTTGTCCGCGGCGAGGGTCGGGTTGCCTCGCAACGCGACGCTCGTCCCCAGGCCAAGGGCGGTGGCCGTCCGCAGCACGTCACGTCGCGAGGTCTGACGAGGATTCGGCGATTCCACGAGCGTGGCTCCCGGGGAGAGGTTCTGAACGGTTTCCGGACGATCCTCGCCGATTGTCTCAGTCCGATCGACGATTCGCCAGGGCCCAGCCGACGATCGCTCTCGACCCTCAAGCCCCGCCGCATGCGCTGGCGAACGCCCTCTCCCCGCGATACCCTGTCGAGAACGAAGGGGCGAAGTCCCACCACCACCGATCGGAGTCGTTCCCATGACGTTCACGCTTCTGGTCGCCCTGGTTCTCGGTCAAACGGCGGACGCGAAGGAGGACCAACTCCAGGCACCGGTCTCGAGTCCAGAATCCTGGACACGCGGTCCCTCGCGAGACCCGGGGTTTTTCCCGATCGCGGTCTGGGTCCAGGACCCGAGAAACGCCAAGCGATACCGAGAGGCGGGGATCAATCTCTACGTGGGACTTTGGAGAGGACCGACCGAGGAGCATCTGGCCACGTTGAAGGAGGCCGGGGTGGGCGTGATCTGCCAGCAGAACGCCGTGGGCCTGGCCCATCGGGACGACCCCACGATCGTCGGCTGGATGCACGGCGACGAGCCGGACAACGCGCAACTGGTCACCGACCCGAAGACGGGTCGCCGAGGCTATGGCCCGCCGGTCCGCCCCTCGAAAATCGTGGAGGACTACAAGCGTCTCCGAGAACGCGACCCCTCGCGCCCGATCCTCCTGAACCTGGGTCAGGGAGTCGCCAACGACGCCTGGAAAGGGCGGGGCTCAGGGGCTTCACTCGACGATTATCCCCAGTACGTTCAGGGTTCGGACTACGTCTCATTCGACGTGTACCCGGTCGCCGGCATCGACCGGAAGGACGGCGCCGACTTCCTCTGGTACGTCGCCAAGGGGGTTGACCGGCTGGTCAAGTGGACTGGCGGCCAGAAGACGATTTGGAATTGCATCGAATGCACCCAGATCAGCAGCCCGGGAACCAAGGCGACCCCGGCGCAGGTCAAGGCCGAGGTCTGGATGTCGATCATTCACGGATCACGGGGGATCATCTACTTCGTCCATCAGTTCAAGCCGACGTTCAATGAACACGCCCTGCTGGACGACCCCGAGATGCTGGCCGCCGTCACCGCGTTGAATCGACAGATCCGAGAGCTGGCACCGGTCCTGAACGCCCCCGAGCCCGCCGAGAAGGCGACCGCCCGATCCTCCAACCCCGACGTCCCCGTGGACGTGATGACCCGCCGTCTCGATGGGACGACCCACGTCTACGCGGTCGGGATGCGCAACGCCGCGACGTCGGCGGAGTTCGAGGTTCCCGGACTTCCCGCGAAGGCGACCGCCGAGGTCATCGGCGAGGGGCGAAGCCTGCCGGTGGTGAATGGTCGCTTCCGTGACGAGTTCCCGCCGTACGCCGTCCATCTCTACGCGATTCGACCTTGAGGGTCAGCCCTGGTACAGACCCGCGATCGGCCGACCTAGCGTGATCGGGAACGGACGGTCCAGCGGGTCTCTCAACTCGGTCGAGGGATCGATCCCCAGCGCCCAGAAGACGGTCGCGGCGAGATCCCAGGGACCGACCGGCTCGGTCGAGGGATAGGCCCCGAAGCGGTCCGACGCGCCGAGCACCGCCCCTCGGCTCACTCCCGCGCCGGCGAAGACGACGGAGTACGCTCCCGCCCAGTGCTTCCGACCGGGTGAGGCCCCGTCGAACTTCGGCTCCAGCGCCACCCGCGGGGCCCTCCCGAACTCCCCTGTGATCAGGACGAGCGTCTGGTCCAGCATCCCGCGCCCCTCAAGGTCTTCCAGCAGCGCCGAGACGCTTTGATCGAACCGGGGGAGCAACTCCCGGTAAACCTGAAAGACGTCGTTATGGGCGTCCCATCCATACGCGTCGAGATCTCCCGCGCGCGTGTCCTGACCTCGGGCCGAGTGATTCCAGAACACGGTGACGAGTGGGACCCCGGCCTCCGCCAGTCTCCTGGCGAGCAGGCAGGACTGGCCGGCTCGAAATCGGCCGTAACGCTCTCGGACGCGATCGGGTTCAGACTCCAGATCGAACGCCTCCCGGGCGCGTGGGTCATCGAGGATCGCGTACGCGTTGCGGTAAAGCGCGTCGAGGTCGTCCAGCCTCGGCGATCCTTCGAGGTGGGTCCGCGCGGCGTCGAGCGATCGCCGGAGGGAGCGTCGGGCGGCGGCCCGAGCGGGTGAGACGCCCTCGGGGAGACTCAGGCTCGGCCGGGAGGAAGGCCCCAGGGTCACGTCTCCCACGACCAGTGGGTCGAACGATCGACCAAGGAAGCCGCCGTCCTGTCCAGGACCGGGGAGTTCCGGCACCAGCGCCGGCCCGTTGACGTGCGCCGCGCCGAAGGGGAGACGCGCGACCGACGGCCTGGCCCGGCGCAACAGGGCCGCGAGCGTGGGGTAATCGTTGGGGCTGGGGGGTGGGTTGGCCGACTTCCTCGGGTGAAACCTGCCGGTCAAGGCGAGGTAGGTGGCCGAGCCGTGATCCAGGTCGTCATGCGAAACCGTTCGGACCAACGTGCACAGTCGGAGCGACCCGGCCAGCCTTGGCAGGAGTTCTCCGACCCGGACCCCGGGCGTCGACGTGGCGATGGTGCCAAACTCGCCACGGACTTCCAGGGGGGCGTCGGGCTTGGGATCCCAGGTGTCGAGCTGGCTCTGGCCGCCGTTGGCGTAGACGATGATGACCGACTTCGCCCTGCCGAAGCCGGGAAGACGGGGCGTCGCCGACGATCGGGACGCTCCTCCGATCATCCCCAGTCCGGCCAGCGAGCCGAGCCGGAGCCATTCCCTTCGCGACGGTCGACCGGCTGGCCCTTCGACGAATCGGATCACGACAGGTCGCCCCTTCCCGTAGCGCTCTTGAGCCGTTCCCATCCTGAACGTCGCGTGGGCCGCCTCGCCACCTCGCGGGACGTGGGAATCCAGGCGGGGGTCGCGCCTGGATCGTCGCGCACGGTTGGCCAGCGCGGCGACCGCCCTGGGAGGAAGGCCGTCGCGATCGAGGCAAGGTCGCCGCGAACCTCCGTGGGGGCGTCGGACGAGAGAACCTTCGTGGAATCCAGGGGATTGCGACGAGGCGTGAACGGAGCGTGGCGAAATCGCCTCTCACCCCTGGTGTTTTTAGGCGACTTCGCGTCCCCGACCGTGACCGCCCTCGTACAAGGTTCCGCCGGGGTCGGACCGTCAGCGATCGGCCCGATTCCCCCCGCCCGGAGGAGATCGCGCCAGGGTGGGCCGTCGGGCCGTCGCGGACCAGGGCCAAGCCGTCGGAGCATGGGGGCCTCGCCGCCCGTCGGGCGTGGAATGAGACTTGTTGAACAACCGAACTTTAGCAGGCCCAACGTCCCACGGCAAGGGGATGAGACTCGACCCGACGGTGGGCGCCGAGCCGTTTGGAACACCGAGCCTGGCGAGAGATCCAGGTCGATCGATCGAACCAGTCCGGGACGAACGACGTAAGCTTTTAGCCTGAGTTTCCATCTCCCCGGCATTGAGAGAGGCCCAATCATGTCCGTCGATCCGAAGCCTTACGTCCACTATGTCATCGACGCCGTCGATACCGTGCTCTTCGACCCGGAGGGCCGTCTCGATCCCAACCTCCACGACCGCTACGCGACGTTCGAGTCCGCTCGAGACGCGGCGCTCTCCTCGGTGGAGTTGATGCTCGACGCCGGCGACTACGACGGCGACGACCATCGCGAGGAACTGGAGCGCATGGGATCGATGCTCGAAGCCTCGACGACGATCGCCGAACTGGAAGAGCAACCTGGATTTCGATGGTTTCTCGAGCGGCTCGATCAAGCCAACGTCGCCGCCGCCTGAGGCTCACTCGTCCCTCTCATCTTCGATGGGATCACAGCCTGGACCCTGGAGAAACGGTTGACAGAGGGGTTCGTCGTGACTACCCTCGGCTCGGTGATCCCAAGGAGTGAGGTGGTCGATCCGGATTCGGACGTCGGGTGTCCCGATTCGAGCCTCATCTCCCGGAACGTGCAAACCGACCCCGGTGCCAGGTCGCGGCATCTTCCGGAACCCCATCGAGCGTTCACGCCCTCGGGTGTTCTAGCGTCGGTTCGCGTCCCGAGTTCCCGATGGTCGAGGTTGACCGTGCGTATCTATTTCTTTGACGTGACCGTCAAGGTGCAGCACGAGGGGCGGGCGGTGCAGACCGTCGTTCGCAAGTCGGCGCGGGCGGCTGACGATCATCAAGCCCGCCGCAACGTGCTTGACCATTACCTCCGCCGAGGGCATCAGGTCGTCCGATTGACACCCGTCGAGGAGCGCACCCGCCGACCTCGGGACGGAGCCTGAGAAAACCGAGGCGGGGGTGGGCCGGTCGCTTCGAGAACGGCTCCGCCCCTGGATCCTCGGAACCGAGAGACGGTCGCGAGCCGGGCCTTCGACTCGCGAGGAAATCACGCGTTCACTTCACTTCCCTCGATCACTCGCATCGATTTCCAGCGCCCGGACCGAAATCGCAACGCGAAGCACACCGCCATCGCGAGGATGTAGGCCGTGGCGAAGCCCCAGGCCCAGGTGATCCGGCCCTCGCGCTGGACCAGAAGGTACGTTGGCAGGACCATGATGGGCCAGGCCAGGGTGAACGTCAGCAACGTGACGAACCGGGTGTCTCCGGCCCCCCTTAACGCGAACGAGAACGTCACGTTGACGGAGTCGGCCAGGGAATAGACCGCCGCGCACGCCAGCAAGGACGGCACCACAGCCGCCACCGCCTCGAACGACGAGGGGTCTCCCCCTCCTTCGAAGATCGAAACGAGGACGTCGGGAATCAGCACGTACGCCGCCGCGATCAGGGACATGTAGCCGAAGACCCAGCGCAACCCGGTATAGGCGGATTTCTCGGCGAGGTCGGGGCGGTCCCCACCCAGTCGCTGCCCGACCAGGATCGAGATCGCCTGTC
>JBFWRA010000030.1:0-11429 GCA_050249155.1 Isosphaeraceae bacterium
CGTGTTGGCGATCGGGCGACCGATGGGGATCGACTCCTGGTCCGGGGAGACTCTGGAGACGATCGGATAACAGGTGGTGAACGTCGCGCATTCGGTCGGCCCGTAGCCGTTGATCAACCGCGCGCCGTCGCCGAGGATCGCCTGCGCCTTCACGACGTGCGGCACCGAGAGGGCCTCTCCGCCCGTGAGGACCTCGTCGACATGGCTAAGAATCCCTGGACGAGTCTCCACGACCTGATTGAGCAGCGAGGCCGTCAACCAGAGCGTGGTCACCCGGTGTCTCGTGATGATCTCTTCAAGCTCGGTGAGGTCGGGAAGGCTGGAGGGGCCACCACCAGCTTCGCACCGTGCAGCAACGCGCCCCACGTTTCGAAGATGGACGCGTCGAAAGAGACCGTCGCCAGCAGGAGAAACACGCGATCCGGCCCAAATCGCGCGTAATCGTTTCCGAACACGAGTCGCACGATCGACGCGTGCTGGACCGCCACGCCCTTGGGTTCCCCCGTGGAACCGGAGGTGTACATGACGTAGGCGAGGTTCTCCGCCCCGACGTTCCGCGGCGGGCTCGACCGATCCATGCGTTCGAGTCGCGTGGCGTCGGCGTCCAGGAGGACGACGCGATGGTCGCCCGCGGGAATCCCATCCAGGAAGCGATGCTTCGTGACGAGAAACGCGAGTTCCGTGTCGCGGAGAATGAATTCGAGACGACGTCGCGGATCTTCCGCGTCCAGGGGAACGTACGCCCCGCCCGCCTTGAGGATGCCGAGGATGCCGACGACCAGGTCCGGGGAGCGTTCCAGGCACAGCCCCACCAGGGTTTCCGGTCCGACCCCCAGGCTCCGAAGGTGGCGCGCCAACTGGTTGGCCCGCTCGTTGAGTTCCCGATAGGTCAACTCGACGTCCTCGAAGGCGATGGCCACGGCGTCGGGCGCGCGTTCCGCCCACTCTTCGAAGATCTGATGCGCGCATTTGTCGCGCTGTTCGTCGGAGGAGGTGTCGTTCCATTCCACCAGAAGCTGGTGGCGTTCCGCCTCGGTCAGCAGCGGCAGGGTGCCGATTGGCTGGTCGGCATCGGCGACCACCCCTTCCAGCAGGGTGAGGTAGTGGCCCGCGAGTCGCTCGATCGTGGCCGCGTCGAACGTTTCCGGGCTGTAAACGAGGGTGCCCTGGAAGACGTCCCCCTGGTTCATGGGTTGCCAGAGACGCATTTCCAGGTCGAACCTCGCCCGGCAGCTTGGCTCCGGCAATCGGATCGCTTCCAGTTCCGAGAGGACCAGGCCCCGTTCGGAAAAACCCATCAACTGGAACAGGACTTGAACCAGGGGGCCACGATCGAGAAGCCGCTCGGGCCGAAGGTCCTCGACCAGCTTCTCGAAGGGGACGTCCTGATGGTCGTAGGCGGCCAGCGAGACGCGCCGGACGCGATCCAGCAGTTCGCGAAACGTCGGGTTCCCTGAAAGGTCGGCGCGGATCACCAGGGTATTGACGAAGAAACCCACCAGACCTTCCAGGTCCTCGTGACTCCGGCCGGCCGCGGGCGTCCCCACCGCCACGTCGTCCTGGCCCGTGTAACGAGACAGCAACACCTGAAACACCGCCAGCAGAGCCATCTGCGGCGTCACGCCCTGATCCCGACAAAGCGCCCGCAGTCGGGCGACGACCTCGGGGCCCAGTTCAAAATGGTGCCGGGCCCCGCGAACCGACGGCCGGGTCGGTCGCGGACGATCGGTCGGCAACTCAAGAGCGCGCAGGTTTCGTAATTGCTCACGCCAGTGATTCAGCGAATCGGCGAGGCGACCATTCTCAAGTCGCTTTCGATGCCAGACCGCGTAATCCACGTATTGGACGGGGAGCCCTGACAGAGTCGCGTCCCCGTCGGTTCGATACGCCTCGTACAGTTTCCCCAGCTCTGGCCAGAACACCTCGCGCATGGACCAGCCGTCGGTGGCGAGGTGGTGCAGCGTGAGAAGCAAGACATGCTCGTCGTCGGCGAGCCGAAGCAACAGACCTCGAAGCATCAGGTCTTGAGTCAGGTCGAAGGGCCGTTCCGCCTCCTCCTGACAACGCCGCTCCACCTCGACGGCTTGCTGGTCCTTCGACAGTCCTTGAAGGTCTTCCAGCGGCAATTCCCAACGATCGATGGTCCTGGGAACCTGTCCAGGTTCTCCGTCGACGACCGTGAACGTCGTACGCAGGGGCTCGTGTCGATGGATGAGCGCTTCCAGCGCTCGACGCAGCGCCTCGGTCTGGAGCGGTCCGCGGAGCCGCCAATTGAACGGGAGATGATGCCCCGCGAGGCCCCCTTCCACCTGCTCCAGGTACCACAAGCGACGTTGCGCGATCGAGAGCGGAAGCCGATCGAACCGCTCGCGCTCGAACCGCCGCGGAGGCGAGGCCGGCTTCCTCGACTCGCCACGTTCCCGCGAGTGGATCTCAGCCGCGAGCGCGGCGATCGTCGGGGCCTCGAACCACTGTCCAGGGGACAGGTCCACATTCAATTGAGAATGGACCCGAGCGATCGCCCGGAACGCGAGCAACGAGTCTCCCCCGAGTTCGAAAAAATCGTCGTGAACGCCAATGCCGTCAACTTCGAGCAGGTCGGACCAGATCCCCGCCAGGGTCGTCTCCAGAGGATTCCGAGGTCCGACGTGAACCACGTCCAGACGAGGACGAGTCGTGGCGAGCTCGACCCGGAACGAGCGATCCAGCTTTCCATTCGAGGTGAGCGGCAAGGACTCGATCGCGATGAAGCGATGCGGAACCAGAGCGCCGGGCAAGGCCCGCATGTAATCCCTTCGCAACGCGGAAACCGTCGGTGGCGGATCCGAATCCGGCACGAAGCACGCGACGATGCGCGTCTCACCCGGAGAACCCTCGTGACTGATCACCAGGGCGTCCCGGACCGAGGGGCATCTTCGAACGGCTCCCTCCATCTCGTCCAGGTCGATCCACCGTCCCTGAAATTTCCGCCGAGAGGTCTTGCGTCCCAGGTGTTCGACGCAGCCATCCTCGAGAATCCTGCCGGCGTCCCCCGTGCGATAGAATCGGGCCCCACTCCCGGTGGGATCGTCCCAGTGGGCCGCGGCGGTCGCCTCCGGGTTCCCCCAATAACCCGTGCTCAGATACTTGCTTTTGAGCGCGATCTCACCGACCTCGCCCGCGTCCGCGACCTCGCCCGCGTCATTCAGGATCAGGACCTCCGTATCCTCGACGGGATAGCCGATCGGGACCCGGTTTCCCGAGAGCGGCGTCTCGCGGTCGATCAGGTACTGGCTGATCACGTTGAGCTCACTCAACCCGTAGCCGATGACAAGGACGCCATGCGCTGGGAATCGTTTTTGAAAGCGCTCGGCGTCGAGGGTGTGCGCGGTGTCGCCGCCAAGATCGATGACCCGGAGTTTGGGGAAGTCGTCCTCGTCGGTGAGGAGGCCCAGCAGGCACCGAAAGACCGTCGCCGTCGAATGGTAGACGGTGATTTCATTGCGGACGAGCCAGCCGGCCAACCCCGAGAGCCCGTGATCCGCCATGCTCCAGGGGTACAGCGTCGCGCCGTTGAGCAAGGCCGCGAACACGTCCATCGCGGCGGCGCTGTACGCGGGGCCCGCCAGCAGCGACAGGCGATCCTCCGGACCAATCCGGAGCGAATTCGTGTAGTTGCGGATGTAATGCAGCACGTTGCGATGTGTCTGCATGCAACCCTTGGGCGCGCCGGTCGTTCCCGACGTGAAAATGACGTAGGCCGTCGCGTCGGGATCGACCGGGAGTTCCACCGGCTCGGCGGCCGCGGCGAAGTCGAGCTCTTCCAGGTCGATCACGATTCCCGTCTCGCCAGCGAGGTGAGCGGCTCGCTCTCGGTGCCTCGAGTCGGTCACGATGATCGAGGCTGCGGTGGACTCGCGCACGGCCTGAAGGTGCTCCTCGGAATGTGACGGATCGAGCGGCACATGGAACTTTCCGGCCCTTAAGGTGCCGAGAATCGCCGCGACGTGGGGAGCGCCCTGGCTTTGCAGGAGCAGGACGGGCTCGGGCCCCGGCCCCTGACACTCCAGAAGCTTTCGCGCGATCAGGTTCGTGATCCGCCCCAGATCCTCATAGGTCCACCGACAGTCCTCCGTGACGATCGCCAGTCGCGCCCCATGCGCCTCCACCTGACGGAGGAACCGACAGGGGATCGATCGCTCGACCTCCGTCCTTGAGAAGTCGACGAACCCGGGCGTCTGATCGACGAGTCGTTGACGAACGTCGCGTTGCCGCGACGCGCGTTCGCCACCGCGACGCTCCTGGCGCGGATGCTCGCCGGGACGGGATTCTTCCCGAACCGCCGGACTGGGCTCGTCATCGGTCGAGGCCGCCGATCGCGGGAACGAACTGGCCGCCACCGCGGAATCACCGATCCGACCGACCAACCCCGCGAGGTTCGGTAGCTCGAAGAACTGACTCAGGAGGTTCTTCATGGGAGAAATCGCTCCGAAATCGGTTCAGGATCGTCCGCGCGAGGTGGCGATGGCCGTCGAGATTTCGAATGCCTGGTCGAGAATCTCGACATTCCTCACGCCACGCGCCCAACCATTCGAGGGTCGAGCGAGTTTCATGGATCCGCTCACGCGTCGAGCGATTCTCAGCCCTGAGTTCGCGTCCGCCGTTGAGGTCACACCGCGATCTTCCGCGCCGAGATCCTTCTCGGACGGAGTTGGGAGCCCGCGAAACCGCGAGCGCGTCGTCGCCTGGACGGGTTGGCCAGGCGGTCGATCGCGGAGGGCGCCGGACGTTGGTAACCGCTCGATGTCACCCTGGTCCGGGTCCACGGATCTCTGGCTCGCTCGATCAGCGTCTTGAGCACCGAACGTAACTCAACGCGACGTCGGAGTGCGAAGTCGCCTGGGTTCTTTCGATTTCCGCAATGGTCGTGGAATCCGCATCCCAAATCTAACAATCGGATCGAAGTCTCGCAAAGACAATTCATGCGGCACGTTTAAAACCCTGGCGTCCCCTCGCGGGTTCAATCGTGTGCGGTTACGTTCCGTCTCGTCGGCTTTCTCCAGTTCGATCGACGAACGCGCCGCGGGGTCCGCGTCGCCAGTCCGTCTCGACGTGAGCGAGCAGCGAGCCCGTCCGGGCGCGCGCGAACCCGCGCGAGTGGTCCGTCGACTGATGATCGGGGGAGCGCGTGGGGGTCCGCCCTCGCGGAAGAGCTTTCCGCGAGTCGAGAAGTGTGGGCCAGGGCGGACCCTTCACGATGGCGACGTGGACGCTGGCGGTCGGTCTGGACGGTGGACTACAGTTTGGGCGCCACCTTCGCCTCGATCTCGGCCTCGGTTTTCGCCTCGCCCAGTCCGTCGAAGAGTTCCCAGGTCTCGGTGTGCTCAACCTTCAGGCCGGGTTGCAGTCTCGTCAGAGGACCAAGGCTTTCCATTTCGAGCATGTCTTCATTGGTGAACGTCTCGTAGTTCACCCCCTGGTCGGGGTAGGTTTCCCCTTCGCGGTAGGGGAACCGCTTGACGAACAGGGTGCCGCCGTTGAGGTAGCCCACGCCCCCGGTCCTGTGCGCCAGGCCGATCTTGGTCGCGCCGCGCTTGGCGTCCTGTGTGAGCGTGATGAACTTCGATCCCCAGTGGTAGCGCGGGTCGGTGAAGTCCGCGAACGGCCAGAGGATGATCCGCTGGTTGGGGGCGAAGTCGTCGGCCGACTTCGCGTTCTTGGCGCTTCCGGGGTGGGGGCGCTTGGCCGGCAAGGGGATGATCTCGACCCCGCCCGGGGCCATGACCGTCAGGGACCAGATGGCCAGGTCGGTGGGGATTCGGCCGGTGTTGGTCACCCGATGCGTGACCGTGACCCGGCTCCCGGTCGGTTCGAGCCGGACGTCCATTTCCTTCTGGACGTGATAGGCCGACTCGGGCGCGGGGGTGAACCGGACGTGCCCGGGGCCGATCTCCTCGTAGGCGACGGGGCCGTTGTCGGGGAAATAGGTCCGGGTGGTGTCCTCGGGGGCGAGCCAGAGCCGGTGCCCGCCTCGGATCATCCATTCGGGCTCGCCGGACTTGCCCATCATCTCGTCGTAATTCTTGAAGACGTTCTCGCCACCGGCCCGCTTGTAACTGATGATTCGTGGGCCGACGTCCAGCGTGACGATCAACTCGGCGTCGCCGTTGCTGATCTTGAGGTTGTTCTTCCACCCCTTGTACTCGACCTTTTCCACGGTCACGGCCACGGCGTTACCTCGCTCGGGCGTTGGAGAGGCGGCGATCAGGACCAGCGCCCCGATGGCGAACACGATCGGCGGTTGCGGTCGCACGGCGTGGGTACCCCTTGGTTCGTTGCGATGGGCGGTTCCAGGCGAGGGTATGGCGGAACGCCGACCGACCCCCGCTCGCTCGGCCCCTATTCGGCCCGCGCGGGGCGTTCGGGTCAAGGGGGTGCCCGGCGGGCGTCGGTTCCCATTGGCTTCGTTTGGTAAACTGCCCATCGGAGGTCGAACCACCAGGCCCCCCGGCCTGATCGTCGATTGGGTACTCATCCAACGGAACCTTTGAGGGAAGGGGAGTCCGGCGTGGACGTCCAGACGACCCCGATCAAGTCGGCGCTGACTCGGGTCTCGGGTTTCCTGAGCACGGTCAGTTCGCATTCGCTTCAGCCTTACCGGGGATGCCCGCTTGGGGCGTCGCTTTGCGGGGTCGGGTGCTACGTCAGGCACGCGGGGCACCTCACGCTCGGGCGCGAGTGGGGGCGGTTTCTCGACGTCCGCGTCAACGCCGCGGAATCGTATCGGGCCGGTTACGACCGCGAACGCGCCTGGGCTCGCGCGCAACGGGGGAAGTTCGCGATCTTCCTCTCCAGCGCCACCGAGCCGTTCCCGCCGCAAGAGTCGCGGTTCGGCGTTACGCGGTCGGTCCTGGAAGCGATGCGCGACCTGCCCCCCGACGGCCTGATCGTGCAAACCCACTCTCCGGCGGTCGTCGAGTCGCTGGAATCCCTTCAATCCTTATCGAAGCGATGCGACCTGCGCGTTCACGTTTCGATCGAGACCGACCGCGACCGCCTTCCCGGTCTGCCAGCGCCCGCCAGCCCGGTGGCCAGGCGGTTCTCCGCGGCGAAGGCCCTTCGGGCCGCCGGGCTCCGCGTGGTCGTCACGGTTTCCCCGCTGCTGCCGATCGCCAACCCGAACGCCTTCTTCGCCGAGGTGGCGGCGTCGGCCGACGCCGTCGTCCTGGATCACTTCATCGGTGGGGACGGAACGGCCAACGGCTCGCGGACCGTCCGCACCCCCCTGCCCTCCGCCATGGCGGCGGTCGATCCCGAGTCGGTCACCCTGGCGTATCGCGATCGGATGGCGGAGGAGGCGCGAAGGCACCTCCCTGGCCGGGTCGGGATCGGAATCGACGGGTTCGCGGGCCGCTATACGTGACGCCGGGCCCTGGAGCGGTTCACCCGGTCCGTCGCGCGGATCACTCGCCGATCTCCTTCAAATCGAGATCCGGAAGCATCATGCCACGCTCAAGAAAGTTGGTGTGGAGCTCAAAGCAACGGCGAAGGTCGTGGCGAATATGCCCCGGTGGAGCGGATTCGAGGTAGCGGTGCAGATAGTCGCGATAGGCCGGGTGCGCGCAGCGGTCGATCACCAGTCGGGCACGGTCCATCGGGGCCAGGCCGCGTATGTCCGCCAGGCCCTGCTCGGTCACGATGACCTGGACCGAGTGTTCGCTGTGATCGACATGCGAACACATGGGCACGATGGTCGAGATTCGGCCGCCCTTCGCCACCGACGGGCACATGAAGATCGACAGGTAGGCGTTGCGCTCGAAGTCGCCGCTGCCGCCGATCCCGTTCATCACCTGGGTGCCGAAGAAGTGGGTCGAGTTCGCGTGGCCGTAGACGTCGATCTCGATGGCCGTGTTCGAGGCGATCACGCCGAGCTGCCTGGCCAGCGCGGGGTGGTTGGAGATCTCCTGCGGGCGGAGGACCACCTTCTCCGCGAAGTCGTTGAAGTTCTCGTAAAAGAATCTCATGCGATCGTCGGAGATCGAGAGTGAGCAGGTGCTCGCGGCGGTGATCTTGCCTGACGCGATCAGGTCCAGCGCGGTGTCCTGAAGGACCTCGGTAAAGACCTTGAACTTCGGAAAGTCGTCGCGAGCGCCGAGGTTGCCCAGCACGGCGTTGCCGACGTTGCCCACGCCGCTTTGCAATGGGAGGAACTTGGGAGGAATCCGGCCGACGGCCAGCTCGTCCAGGAGGAACCGGGCGACGTGCTCGGCGATTCGCTGGCTGGTCGCGTCGGGAGGGGCGAACGCCCGACCGCCGTCGGGTTCGTTCGTCTCGACGACGCCGACGACGCGCGAGGGATCGACCGTCGCGTGGTGCCAGCCGACGCGGTCGAGTACGTCGTGGATCGGCAGCGCCCTGCGCAAGGGCGGCGGCGGCAAGAGGATGACGTCGGCCAGTTCACGGAGCCTGGGCGAATGATAAGCGTTTCGCTCGATGATCACCTTTTCGGCGACCTGCAAGAGCGCGGGTGAATTTCCGATTCCCGTGGTGAGGTAGACCTGGCCGTCGGGCGTGATCTCGGTCGCCTCGACGATCGCGACGTCGACCTTGCCGAGGAAGCCTCCCAGGATCATTTGCGAGACGTGGGAGAGGTGCATGTCGACGAAGTCGAGCGAGCCATCGTTGGCCTGTTTCCGCAGCGGGGCGGAGGTCAGGTACGGGGCGCGCCAGCTCAGCGCGTCGGCCGCGCCCAGCTCGTCGTCGCAGGATGGCCCCGTCGACGCGCCGCTGACCAGGCGAACCTGGAACTCCCGGCCCTCCTGATGCAGGGCCCTGGCGCGACGCGCCAGGGCCCTGGGCACGGCCTTGGGAGACCCCGCGGGAGTGAAGCCGCTGACCCCCACGAGGGCTCCGTGGGGGATGAGTTCGGCGGCCTCCTCGGCCGCCAAGGTCGGGAAGTTTCGAGACGTGCTCATGGGAACGATCGCGCCCTTGGCCTCAGGAACAAGCCGAGTATCACTTCCTGATTTGTGGAGCGAGCCGAGGGTGCCACGGGGTTCGAAGTCCCGAACCGCGTGGCACCCTGATCCATCGAAAACCGGGAAATCGTTCCCGGCCTATTCCTCAGTCGACGCCCAGCAGTTCGACTTCGAACATCAGCGTGGCGTTCGGTGGGATCACGTCGCCGGCACCGTTCTCGCCGTAGGCCAGGGCGGCGGGAATCACCAGCACGCGCTTACCTCCCACCTTCATCATCGCAACGCCCTCATCCCATCCCTTGATGACGCGACCCTGGCCCACGGGGAACCTGAACGGTTGGCCGCGGTCGACTGAACTGTCGAACTTCTTCCCCTTCTTCCCGTCCTCCCAGAGCCAGCCGGTGTAGTGGACCAGGCAGGTCTGGCCGGTCTGGGGCTGGGGGCCCGTGCCCTCCACCCGGTCGAGGTATCGCAGGCCGCTGTCGGTCTTCTTCAGCTTCGCCGGGTCGAATTCGTCCTGCGCGGTCGCCGCCAGGGGGGTCATGGCGAGGAAGGCCGCCGCCAGGGTGAGATGGGTCCACCTCATGGGAAGTCTCCAGGAAAGGAAAGGATGGAACGTCAAGTCAGGATTCAACGTGTCAACGATTTGTACTTGATCCGGTGGGGCTGGTCGGCCTCCAGGCCTAGCCGCTCCTTGCGCTGGGCTTCGTAGGCCTGGTAGTTTCCCTCGCACCAGACGACCTTGCTATCCCCCTCGAAGGCCAGGATATGGGTGGCGATCCTGTCCAGGAACCAGCGATCGTGGCTGATCACCACGGCGCAGCCGCCGAAGTCGACGATCGCCTCCTCCAGGGCGCGGAGCATATCCACGTCGAGGTCGTTGGTCGGCTCGTCCAGCAGCAGCAGGTTGCCTCCGCTTTTCAGCAGGGTCGCCAGGTGGACCCGGTTCCGTTCGCCGCCGGAGAGGTTGCCGACCTTCTTCTCCTGGTCGGGCCCCTTGAAATTGAACGTGGCGACATAGGCCCTGGAGGGGATTTTCCGCTTCCCCAGGGTCACGACGTCGAGTCCTCCACTGATCTCCTGGAAGATGGTGTTCTCCGGGTTCAGGGTCTCGCGACTCTGGTCCACGTAAGAGGTCAGCACCGTGTCCCCCACGCGGAGTGTTCCGACGTCGGGAGTCTCCTGTCCGACGATCATCCGGAAGAGGGTCGTCTTTCCCGCGCCGTTGGCCCCGATCACGCCGACGATGCCGCCGGGGGGCAGTCGGAACGTCAAGTCCTCGAAGAGGACGCGATCGTCGTACGCCTTGCCGACTCCTTGCGCCTCGACGACGAGGTCTCCCAGGTGGGGGCCTGGCGGGATCTGCAAGACGATCGCGTCCTCCCGCTTCTCCTGGTCTCGCGCGGCGAGTTCCTCGTAACGCTTGATGCGCGCCTGATTCTTGGCCACCCGGGCGCGCGGGGCCATGCGGACCCATTCCAGTTCGCGCTGAAGTGATTTCCGCCGGGCGCTTTCCTGCTTCTCCTCCAGGGCCAGGCGCTGTTGTTTCTGGTCCAGCCAGGAGGAATAGTTCCCCTGCCAGGGGATGCCGTGGCCCCGGTCGAGTTCGAGAATCCAGCCGGCGACGTTGTCGAGGAAGTAGCGGTCGTGGGTCACGGCGACGACCGTGCCGGGGAACTCCTTCAGAAACCGTTCGAGCCAGGCGACGCTTTCGGCGTCGAGGTGGTTGGTGGGCTCGTCCAGCAGGAGCATGTCGGGGCGCTGAAGCAACAGCTTGCAGAGGGCGACCCGGCGCTTCTCGCCGCCGGAGAGCTTGGTGACGTCGGCGTCACCGGGAGGCAGCCGCATGGCGTCCATCGCGATTTCCAACTGCCGGTCCAGGTCCCAGCCGTTGGCCGCCTCGATGGCGTCCTGCACCTTGCCTTGCTCGTCGAGCAGCCGATCCATCTCGTCGGGGTCCGGGCCCTCGCCGAGCCTGGCGTTGATGGCGTCGAACCGATCCAGCAGGGCGCGGGTCGGGGCGACCGCTTCCTCGACGTTGCCGAGGACCGTCTTGGTCGGGTCCAGCAGCGGTTCTTGCGGGAGGTAGCCGATGGAGATCCCGGGGGCGGGCCGGGCGGTGCCGACGAAGTCCGTCTCAACCCCCGCCATGATCCTCAACAGCGTGCTCTTGCCGGAGCCGTTGGCCCCCAGCACGCCAATCTTGGCCCCGGGATAGAACGAGAGCCAGATCCCCTTGAGAACTTCCTTCTTGCCGTGCGCCTTGCTCAGGTTCTCGATCGTGAAGATATACTGCTGGGCCATCGGGTCCTCTTGAAGTGCCCCGCCACGAGGGCGGGTCGGGCGTCGTCGCGCAAGCCCCAAGTAGACCCGAAGCCACTCCCCGCGCGAAGTCCGATTCCCCTGGAAATCCCCGATCGACCGATCGGCGCGGATCGGCCCCGGCGACGGCGGTCGACTGGATCGCGACCC
>JBFWRA010000031.1:0-11268 GCA_050249155.1 Isosphaeraceae bacterium
CGGCGGTCGCGGAAGACGTAGAGGTGCCCCGAGAGCGGGTCCTGGGCGATCTTGTCGCGGACGAGTTGCGAAAGGCCGTCAAAACCCTTGCGCATGTCGGCGGGCTCGACGGCCAGGAAGATCCGCGGCGTCGCGGGGAGACTCAGCACGACCGGTCCTCGAGCACGGCGACGACTCGTCGCAGGGTCTCCTCGTCGAATCCCGGCGTGACCACGATCCGCCGGCTCGAACCGATCACGACCGCCACGCCCGCGCGAGCTGGCGAGCGATTTCGCGTCGGCACGTCGGCGACCCTGACCGGCAGGAATGCTGGCGTGGCCTGGACGGGGACCTGCGCGGCGATCACCTCACTCCGGGCTCGATCGATGGCCGCGCGGTACGCGGGCTTGTGGATCCACCCCGACATGGTCTTGGCGTTGACCCCGCGCCGCGCGCAGAACGCCGGCAGGCTCAGTCCGCTCTTGCGCCACTGATCGATCAACGCCGCCCGCTCCGCCGCACTTCGCCACACTCGTGCCATCATTGCCCCTCCGCCGAGTTCCGTTGCCGCCCCATCATCGGCTCAGGACCCGACGGCGCACAGACGCGGTTCACCGGACGGACACCCAAGAAGTGCGGGACAGGCTCTTAAGCGCGAACGTCGTCCGCCCTTGCTTGCCTCCTCCAAGCGCGTTGAGGCTTGCCGCCGCGACTCTCGGGTGCGGCGGCAAGCCTCAACGGTGTTCCCGACGCCTCGCCCCCGACTTTATCGTCCCCGGAACCTGGGCGGGGCGAAGAGGCGCGAACGCGATTGAAACGCCGAGGCCCCGTGACCAAGGACCAGTGTCGGCGAGCGTCTCGGGGCGTGCCAACTCGGAGCGGGGCGAACGCTTTGCCGGGTGAAGGCCGGCGCCATCGCGTGATATACCGGGCGGTCCAAGCGGAACTCGCACGTCGGCCTAAGTACCGAATGAGGTCGTGGCGAGCCCCAGCCGAGGCGTCTTGGTCCGTACACCCGAACGGGGAGTGCGCTCGGGGCCGCCGCCGACGTCGGTGGTCCGACGAGCGAGCCACGGTCGATCGTGGCGACGTACGATCCTCCGGGAAGGCCGTCGAGGTCGCCATCGAGCAGACGGCCTTCAAGGTCGGTCAGTCCTCCCGCGGAGTTGCCGTTGACCACGAGCCTGTAGCGCTCGTGAAGGCCGAGCAGCCTGCTCGGGAACAGCGTGACGGTTCGCGTGGCCGGGTCGTAAACCGCCCCGATCGGGACCGAGCGGCCTCGGGCGTCAAGGACCTGGTAGTTCCCAGAGTCGTTCGCGAGGACCGGATTGAGCGCCTGATCGAATCGCAGGATCAATCGCGTCGGCTGAAGATGAACCCCCACACGCTGAACCGAGATCACGCGAGGACCGTTGCCGATGGGCTGCGACGGTGGTGGAGGCGGCGGGGCAGCGTCGTTCACGACTTCGATCGAGGCGTCGAGTTCCGAGACGCTTGGGGCCGCCAGGCCCACCACGCCGTTGTAGACGGCCTGGATCGAATGGGGGCCGACCGGCAAGTCGTTCACGACCAACGTCGCCACGCCCTGGCCATTGACGAGCACGACGGGTACGGGGGGAATCCGGTCGACGCCGTCGATGACGAACGTGACCGTCCCAAGCGGTCCGGTCACGCCCGGGGGCAAGACCACGGTCGCCGAGAGAGTGACTGGATCGCCGGGTCGCGGTCGATGAGGCGTGACGACCAGTGTCGTGGTCGTCGCGGCCTGGCCGGTGGCGATCGTGGCGGTGGTCGTCGTGGTGATGGTCGGGTCGTTGAGTGATCGAACACGCACCGTGATTGTTCCCGATCCGGCGCTGGCCAACGTGGACCTCAGCTGGAAGATGGCCGAGCTCAGTCCCGGCACCTGGAAGTGTGGGATGGATTGGGCCGGCAGGCCGTCAAGCCCGATCAAGAACGCCGAGATCGGTCCGCTGGAGCCGAGGATCTCGGCGATGTAGGCATCCTCGGTGTTGCCGGTGTTGTCGACCCGAAGAAGGACGAGGGCCGGTCCGGGTTGGGCGAGTTGCGTGCTGGGGGGATCAAGCCGCGCGGCGAGCCCCCGAACCGGGGCGATTTGAAGCGTGGCGGAAGCATTGTCGCGAACCGCCGCGTCCGCCCGCGAGGCCCCCGTGGCGATGATCGTCAACTCCCCGGCAAGGGCGAAGTCAACCAGGTCGGTGGTGACGCCGACCACCCTCGAAGCCCCGGGGGCGAGAGTGACCGTGGTGGCTTCCAGGCTCGCCTTCAGCCCCGCGGGTCCACCCAGGGAGAGGTCGAAGGTGTCTGTCGCGTTGCCAGTGTTGGTCACGGTCATCGCGAAAGCTCCGCCGGGGGAGTTCGAACTCGGGCTCAGGGCCACGCGGACTCCTCGGGCCCTCACGGAAAGCGTGCCGTCGGTCGCCGCGCTCACGGAGGGATCGGCCGTCGAGACCGCCTGGACCGTGAACGATCGGTTGCCGATGGCCGAACCCACCGCTGGCGTGAGGGTCAGGCGAACGTCCCGGAAATTGCTAGCGCCAGGGGGGACCGTCACGTTGACGTTGTCGAACAAGCCGACGATCCCGTCGGGCAGGCTAACCGTGAGCGTGAAGGTCTCCGTGAGGCTCCCCGCGTTCGTCACCCGGACCGTGTACGAGGCGGGCGTTCCCTGGCCCGTCGCGGCCTGGGTCGGGTCGAGCGCGATGACGACCGCGCGCGCCTCGGCGTCGGGGAGGACGGGGTTTCCCACCAGGACAAGCGTCCCGTGGACCGAACCGGTGGCCCCATTGCCCGCCGTCGCCGTGACCACGAAGTCATGCTCGCCGATTTCGGCGAGTGCCTCGGACTTGAGCTTCAACGCGTAATCAACGGAGCCTCGCGCGGGGACCGTGATCGTCGCGGGCAAGTTCGACCACCGGGAACGCACCCCCTGAATTTCCATCGCGTAGGTAATGCTGGTCGCCGTTGGGTTCCCGATGTGGAGCAGGAACTCGGCCGTCTCACCGGGACGAACGGTCCGCGAGGCGGGGCTCAGGCCCAGCACCTGTTCGCCCGCGACCTGGAGCGGGGGCAAGTCGAACGCGCCCTGGGCTCCGAGCGCGGTGAAGGACACCGCCGCTTCCAGCGAGGTCGTCCGCCGCTCGCCCGGCTGGAGGCCCGTGACGTTCGTCTCCCAGGTGATCGTCTGGTTGGCGTTGCCCGAGGTGAAATTGAAGTCCCATTCATAAGTGTCAAAACCAGCACCCGCCATGATGCGCGTCGGGGCGACGTTGAACGAGCCGGGAATGACCGAAGTCCCCTGACCATTAGGGATTGGGACCGAGACTGTCGTTGGAACGACGTCGATCGTATCGAGGCTGTAGACAAACAGGCCGGAACTCCCCGTGGCGAAGAGAAAGTCGCCCTCGACCTCGATGCGGTTCAGTGGTTCGGGAGTGGCGGTCTCACTCACGATGAGATTTAGGGGGTCGTTCGCGTCGATGACGATCAAGGCGGGGTTGACGGTCGGGGCGTGACCGATGCTGTAGGAGGCGAAGATGCCGGGTCGAACCTGGTGCAATCCGAAGGCCCCCCGCGCGCCTCGGGCCAGCGACCGCGTGTGGAGGATCGTGGGGTTGCGAGCGTCGGAGACGTCGATCGTGGCGAGCACGACGTTGCCCGTCAGCCCGGCGTTGTCGTTGTTGAAGGGGTCTTGCCAGCCGCTCGAAGACCCGATCAAGAGCGCGTGAGTGCCGTAAACGCCGATCCCAATCACGTGCGTCATGCCGGGAACAAGAAGTTCGTTGGCGATCGTCAGGTTGTCTGGGTCGGACTTGTCGACTATGAGGAGTCGGCCGACGCCACTCGTGTCGCCCCCAGTCGAAGTGGTGCTCCCCACGTACAGCGTGTTGGCGCTGACGGGCGTGATCTGCCAGGTGTTGAAATCGCCGCCGTTGGGCGAGCCCCCTGGAGGCTGTCGGAAGAGCGCGGCGTTGAGCGTCGGGTTGGTCGGGTCGGTGACGTTGAGCGAAATCAGTTCGCCATGTTGAGCGAAGATGTTATTGCTGCCGACCGAGAACTGGAAACTCACCTGGTTGACGTAGATATATCCTTGGTGGAAGACCGGGGTCCCCGTGAAGCTGTAGTTGAAGTCGGTACGGCCGAGCAACACGGGGTTGAGTGGGTCAGTCAGCGAGTAGACATAGAGGGCGTGGGGCGTCGTGGTGCCACGGGACTCGCGGACGTAAAGCAAGTCGCCGTCGATGGTCGGGCGCACTTCGGCGTTGTCGCGAATGTCGGGCCCGCCGAAGACCTTGACGAGCACCGGGTTCATCGGGTCGCTCACGTCGACGATCTGGACCTGGCCCGGCACGCCGACGTAGGCGATCGTCCCCAGCAGGGCGATGCCCTGACCGACCCCGGTCGTCCGCACCTGCCCGATCAAGGAGAGCGGCGCGAGCAGTCCGACCCGGCTCGAGACCTCGAGCGTCGTGGTCGCGACCGAGTCTCCGGGAGGAAGGACGTCCGCGTCCAGCGCGATCGTGGCGGTGACCGGCGTGCCGATGAGCAAGCTCCCTTGTCCGACGCCGCCATCGATGGGGTTTCCGGCCGCGTCGGTCAGAACGACGCGGATCGTGTACGAGCCAAGGGGACGGCCCGTGGTGTCGAACTCGCCGAGTGGAACGGTCGTCAGCGTGGTCAAGATTCCCAACGTCACTTCCACGGGGGTCGACACGAACACCGGATTGCCCGCGCCGTCGAGGACCTCGAACGAGGTCAGGACCACTCGCTCGCTGTTGACGGCGTTGAGTACCCGAGCCGAGACGGCGATGCTCGTCCCGGGATCGGCGAACGGCGGATTGGCACCCACCGAGATCACGGAAAGGATTTCGTCGCGGGCCGTGAGCGAGGCGTCAACGGTCCGTGAAATCGCCGGGGCCTCTTGAGCGGTGACTCGAATGGTGAATCCCGTCGGCGCGATCGCCGTGCCCGCCAGCGGGGTAATCCGGGCGAGAACGCCGGACGCGCCGATTGTGGGAACGACCTCGCCCGGCGCGAGGGTGATCGTCTGATCCGAGAAGCTAGCGTCGAAGCCAGCGGGCAGGTTCTCGAACGCGAAGGCATACGTCGTCGTGGCGGTGCCCGTGTTCTGAATCACGAGTTCGTACTCGGCCGTTGCGAGCGGCCCGACGACCTGGGTGCTGGAAACCAGGGAAAGGTCGAAGCGATGCGCCGCCAGGTCGGAGAGTCGCGCGCCGAGGCTGTCCAGCGCGGCGCCAAGCGCGCCGGCGGCGGCCCGGACCTCGTCGGCGGTCGTCGCCGCCGCGAGCGCGGCCCGGGGCGCGGCCAGCCCGTCCGCGAGCCCGACGAGGTTCGGGTCGGCCCCAAGCTGGTTCGACACGCTGTCGAGGTTGGCCAGCGCCTGTGCCTTGAAGACAGGGTTTGTCGGGCCCTGGAAGAGGTCCGTCAGGGCCGTGCTCAGGGCGCCCAGCCGGTCCGCGAGGTCCGGGTTCCCCAGCCGCTCGGCCGCGTCCGAGGCGTTCGCGATCGCATCGGCGCCGGGGACCGCGATCCGCACCGGGAGCGTCAGTCGCCGGACCTGGCCAAGGCCGAAGCTAGCCGCGATGGTCGCCAGCAGCGTGGAGTTCAAGGGCGTCGCGCCGTCGGCGTTCAACGTGAGCGTGACCGTCCGAACCTCGCCAACTCCCAGATCGATTCGCTCGGGGACGTTCGCGACCAGGCCGGTGGGCGTCGTCACTTCCAGGACGACGCTCTCCGGCACGTTGCCTACGGATCGCAACGCGAGCGTGGCCGTGACGGCCCCGCCGGGCGAGGTGTTCAGCACGGGCGGATCGCTGGAGATCGTCACGCCGTGGACTTCCGGGACGGTGAACGACGCGGTCTGGGTTTGAGCTAGGCCCGGGACTGAGCCGGGAGTGGCGGTCACCTCGACGGAGACCAGCGTGCCTGGCGCGGGAAGCGCGCCGTCCGGAAGGAAGTAAAGTCCGACGACCCCCGTCCGGCCCGCCGGCACCGTCAAGATGGCCCGACTCTGGAGCACGGAGAAGCCGGCGGGGAGGTTCGAGAACGAAAGGTCGTACGTCTCGATGGTCGGCCCGGTGTTCTGGATCTCGACCTGAAACGCGGAGGGGAACTCCGCGCCGAGGAAGGGAACGGCGAGTTCCAAGTCGCGTTCGATGCTCATGGCGAAGCCGGGCGCGGTGGGCGTGATCGTCACGTTGACGACCGTTCCCGCGACGAGCTGGGAATGGTCCGCCGACCGTGCCACGATCCGAATCGCATGCGTCCCCCCCTGGAGGCCAGGCGCCGGGTTCGCGGTGACGTTGCCGCCGGCATCGACGACCACGGTCCAGCCCTCGGGGGCCTGGGCCGTGATGGCGAAGTCGCCGCCAAGGTTCGTCAAGACGTTGGCCCGGAACGACACCGAGCCGTTCTGATCGGTCGAGAAGGTCGGAAGATTGCTCGCGACGGCGAGCACGCCCCCCGCCTGGCCACCGAGGACGACTTCGTAGGCACCCCCGTTCACGGTGACGCCGACCGTTCCGGCGTAGTCCGACAGGGCGACGCCCCGGGAGACGTCGCGCGCCTGGCCGCCGACGTTCAGGCCCCCGGCCGAGGGGCCGAGGCGAACCGTCCCGCCGTTGGCGGTGATCGTCATGGAGCCGGCGAAGTTCGGCGACGTGCTCCGGCCTTCGCCGGTCAGAGTCGCCGAGGTCGTCCGAATCGTATAGGTTCCGGCCGGGAGCGGATTGCCGTTCAACCTGAGTCGGTCCGTCGTCAGTCGCAGGATGGCGTCGCCAGTGACGTCCGCCTGGAAGTCGTCCCACTCGGTGCTTGCCGCGAGGGCCCCGGTGACGCCGGGTTGGAAGGAGAAACGACCCTCGCCCGTCACCTGATAGGACACGACCCCACCGACCTCGGTCGCCACGCCGACGTCGGTCGCCAACGCGATCGCCCCGGCACCAACCGAGTTTCCGTTCGCGTCCGTCACCGTCGCGATGGCGGCGGCCAACGAGAGGAGCTGGAATCCGGTCGTCGAGCGAGACGACCAACTCGCTGACAGTGGCCCGAAGACCGTGAAGTCCTCCGGCCGAGCCGTCCCCGCGACGGCCCCCGCGCTAATCGTCGACGGCACGAACGCGGTCGCCTCCCCGCGATTGGCCCCCCGCTCCTTGAACGGTCCGGGCGCGCTCAGCGGCGAGATCGTCGGTTCGGCCCCAGGAACGCGTCCTTCGATGGAGTCGAGGACAAGGTCGATCGTGCCGTGGCGAGAGCCCGAGGCCCGCGCCAACACGATGTACTCACTCAGGTCGTCGACAAGGCCCAGCACCGTCCTGGGTTCGGGCCCATCCGAGGCTTGAATCGACAACCTCAGCCCGGGCAAGGGGGGCAATGGCGGGATCCTATCGATGACGGCCTTGCCGAGCCCCGCGAGAATACCCAACAGCCCCTTCGCCATGGCGATGAGGGCCTTGCCGGCGTTCGAGTGAAACTCCGCTTCGCACTCCGCCAACTTCCCCAAAGCAATCTGATATGCGCGTTCCTCTCCTAAATTCGCTTTGTTAATATCAAATAATTTGAATGCTGGGAAGATACATTGAACGAGCCCGGCGACTTCAAGGGTGCCGAGGAGGAGGGCGAAGATGGCGAGCCCCGCCCAGAAAAAGGGGGAGGGACGTCCGCCGTCCTCACCGACCCCGATCGCCTCGCCAGTGTTCGGGTCGATCTCGTACCAGGCGACGGTCGTGACGCCATCGACGTCGACCATCCGGGACGGCACGATCACGTCTTGACCGCGATCCAGCGCGGATGTGATGCGGGCCTTCGCCTGGTCGGAGAGCGCCAGGCCCTGGAGAACGCCGGGGTTGTCCGGGCGAATCAGGACCGGCGCGATCCCCTGGGCCCGGGCCGCGGTGAAGATCGTGCCGACGTCGAGGATGATGCCGACCGTCGTTTGGCCCGCGTTGAGTCTCGAAACGAACGCGCGCATCACCTCCCCTTCAAGCACGCTCTCGGCGATCCCCCGAACCGTCGCGAATACGAGGGCCGCCGATTCGTCTTGGCCCGGGAACGGGAGCGCCCGGATTGAGTCCCGTCGGAGGTCGATCGCAAGGGTCCCCGCGTCCCGGTCCTGAGCGCCTGGAAACCGGTTCGAGACGATGATCAGGCGCGGCCTGTCGAAATAGGCCTTGATCAGAGAGCGCTCGGAGATCCTGTCGGTCGCTTCATCCGACTGGCTGATGAAGTTCGTGGCGATCTCTCGCGTGGCGGCGATCATTCCATCTCGGAGATTGCGCATGAACGTCGCGTATTGCGCGTCAACGGGCAAGTCCAGGAGCGTGGAGTCCGCGATCTCAGAGAGGACGTCGTCCACGGCGCCTCGGAAAACGCCGCTTGGCCGTGGGTTGCCCCGCCCCGCGTTGACGACCAGCGTCAGTAGGTCGAGCTCCGTCACGGCCTGCGACGAGTTGGGATCGACCGTCACGTTCGCGTTGACCAGACCCCGGCGCGCTTCATAACCAATCCGGTCCAGGATCGCCCGTTCGTACGTCCGCGTGGGGCCGGAGGGACCGCTCAGGTCGACCTCCAGGAACACGCCGGTCACGGTCTGGCTTCCGAACGGGAAGTTGGTCAGCACCTCCTGAAAGTCGTCGCCCCGGACGAGGTCGTCGAACCGGAAGTCATACGCCTCGTCGCCCATGACGATGTACGGGGAGTAGGTGTTGGTCCTCGCGGTGATGATGAACCCGGCGGTATGGGTCGAGAAGAAGTGCCCGATCGTGAGCGGCCGGCCCACGAGGTCGACGTTGTCGTAGGTCTGATCGAGGACCGTGGTCACCCTCTGAAACGTGCCGCCGAGGAGGCTTGCGCTGGTGAGTTCCGCGTTGACCCTGACCGTGGTTTTTTCGCGAAGCGCGTCGGGAACCTCGGCGAACGTGGAAGCCAAGGGCGCGAGCGTCTGGCCGACCGTCGCGCCAGCGAACGCCGCGTCGGCGTTCTGAAAACCTCCGCCAGCATCAAACTGGAGCCAGAAGTGGTCGCGCGTCTCCGCCAGGAGATTCGGGTCGTTCGCCGGATCGGCCACGGCCACGCCCGGCGAGATGAACCCCACCGTCCGGTACGCTTCCGGAAACATCGAGAGGATCAGTTGCCTCGCCTGGGCGTCGGAGAGCGTTCCCCGGGCGTAGCGCGCCGGGATGCCCGAGGCCCTCATCAAGGCAACCCCAAGGCTTGCCTCGTCCAGGGAGTTTCCCGCTTCGCTCCAGATCGTACCCCGCGCGCCTCGGACGGACCCAATGTAGGACTCGTACGCCACTTCGTCGCTCAGGTATGCGAAGATTCGCTGGGGATCGTAGTCAAGCTGGGCCGCCTTTTGCTGGACAAACGGATCGGTGGTGTTGGCGTCGGAAGTCGAAGCGAGTAGCGCCGCGTTCACCGAGCCGGGGCGGAGCGTCGCGGCGGGCGCGTCGTCGGTCACGGCGTGAGCGTCGATCGTGCCGAACGCCCGCGCGCCGCCGTCGAGGGTCAAGGGCGTCTGGCCCGTCAACGTCACCGTCACGTCCACGCTCGAGCGGCCGTAGCCGGCAATCGTCCCGAGGCCCCAGGCGAGCGCCTGCCCGTTTCGATCGGTCGGCAGTGAGGCCCCCGCGAACGTCACTCCTGGCTGGAGCGAACTCGTCAACAAGACGCCCTCAAGCGGCGTCGACGCCTCGTTGTAGACCGTGTAGCGGATGGTCAGGCTGTTGCCGACCACGTCCGCGGTGGTCCATGCCGAGAGGGATCGCCCCACGGTGAGGCCCGACGCCGCGTCGAGCATCGTCCGATCTTCCAGCCCCTCGAACCAAGGAGCTAACGGACGCCGCTTCGGTTTTCGGGGGACGCGTCGATCGGCGGCTCGGGTTCGCATCGGTGGGCTCCCAGTTCCGTTGCCTCGGTGACGAAACGCGACCGGCCTCAACCGATTCGGGGCCGGGCCGAAAGCGTGCGACAGGGTCTCTCTGACGCTGCGAAAACGTGATCGGAAGTCGTTGAAAAATGGCTTCTTGGGTCGTCGAGAGGCCCCAGGGACAGGGGAGCCACTCCGTCGTTGGCGTCGTCCGATCGATGACTCCGGGTGTGGACCAGCTTCTCAACGATCGCCTAAAATAACAACAAAGTGAACGTGTGATGAGGCATTGCAAAGTCCTTCACGGAGAGGATTAATCCACCACTTGAGTGAGAGTTCGAGTCGATCCCGACAATTGGTTCGATCGGGGTGGGCGTGAACCGCGACGGTGGACCGCGGTTACTCGGCGAGAGGGCCCCGCGTCGCACGGGCGATAGCCGACGCCTTGGCGCCTCCGCCCATATCTCAGTACGCCAAGTTTTGGAAACCGTTACACAGAACGAGACGAGATCGAGAGGGCCCCGACGGCAACTCCTCGAAGCCTTTGGACTCAGCGTAACCGACGCCGATTTCGGAATTCAGCCCCCGGTTTGTCCTGGTCTCCCTTGCGGAGATGAGAAGGATTCGAACCTAGGTGACGCACGGCGAGGTGGGTTCTTGCTACCTCGATGATTCGAAGGGAGTCATCGCCTACATCCATTCCGCTCTCGGTTCGTGTGGCGTTTCAATCGTAGTGGCACAATCGGGCCTCGGTTCGAAGAAACAGCCTCCCCGGTTTCGCGGGGTGGGGTTCCTTGACGCAGTTTCAGGTTCCGCTCGCGGCGGCGGTGCCGGGCTTGGGACAGCTTGACGCGCCGCTCCTCGAAGCGACGCGCGGGCTCGCCTCGGTAGTATTCGCGGGGCGGCGGATAGCCCAAGGCGCTGTGCAGCCGCACCTCGTCGTATCGCCGCACGATCTTCATCATCGACGCCTCCGCCTCCAACAGGGATGAAACGTGAGTACTCGTCGAGAATCGCCACAAGGTAATAGACACGTCCACCGACTTGCACATGCATCAAATCCGTACTCCAGCGCTGGTCGGGACGCGTCGCCCTCTCGTCCGCCGCCTTGATCCGCTTGGCTCGCCGACGCCAGGGACAAACCAGGTTCGCCTCCTTCAGAACGCGGTAGACCGTCGACGGGCTCACCTAGGCCACGTCCTCGTCGACCATCCTCCAGGCCAACTCCCGATGCCTCAGTTCGGGATGCTTGCATGCGTATGTGATCACAGCCTTCTTCTCTTCGGAGAGGGCCTCGTAGGGCGACGCGGGCGGCGACGGTTCGGCGAGCCGCTCCCTGGCCCAGGCCTCCTCGCGAAGCCATCGGTAATAGCTCCGAGGAA
>JBFWRA010000032.1:0-11242 GCA_050249155.1 Isosphaeraceae bacterium
CAGAGCTTCCGCCAGGCCACCGACAAGCTCAGCGAGAAGGCCCGCGAGACGACCCACAAGACGACCTCCGACCTTCTGAGAAAGCTCAAGGACGGCGCCAGGGAGACCGTCAAGGGCGCCAAGGAATCCGTCACTCCCGCGCCGGCCCCCGCCCCATCTCCGGCTCCGGCTCCGGCCCCCCCCGCCGCTCGCTGAGTCGAGACCGTCGCGCGTTGGAAGAAATGCTTATCAGCCACTCCGTCACTCGACGGGGTGGCTGACTCTGTTTCCTCGATTTCGGGAGGCTCGCGATGGCGGAACGTCCCCAGGCGACGGTGCGGCTGGTCGAGGAGGATCAGGCGACCGCCCGGGTCGCGGCGGTCTTCGCGGACGTGAAGGCGACCAAGGGAATCGACTTCGTGCCCGCGTTCTGGCGGGCGCTGGCGAGCCATCCCGACCTGCTGGAAGGGACCTGGGCGCGCCTCAAGGCGGTGATGCATCCCGAGGCGCTGGGGTTGGCGACCCGGCTGGACCCCCTGACCCGGGAGATCATCGCGCTGGCGGTCTCGGCCACCAACGGGTGCTCGTATTGTGTGAACTCGCACACGGCCGCGGTCCGGAAGCTGGGCCTGGACGCGCAGGGGCTGGGAGAGGTGATGGCGGTGGTCGGGCTCTTCAACATGACCAACGCCCTGGCCGACGGCTATCAGGTCGAGCCCGACGTCCTGCCTCCCCAGGATTGAATCGAGCGGTGGGACCTGGTGGCGGTCGGCCAAGCGCGCGGTTAAGGTGGCCCCGGAGCGACAGACCGTCGCGGCCGACGACGACCACCCGGGAGCACGCTCATGAGACGCCTCACTCTGGCCCTCGCGGCCACCACGACGATCGCGATCGCTTCCCAAGCGATGGCCGATCCCCAGTCCCCCGACGACCTGACCGTGTTGACTTCGAACCCTGGGGAGGTCGTCCCCGGCAAGCGGCTCTACACGTACCTGGAGGACCAGGCGCGCGCTCACTTCGACGCCCGACGCGCGGCGGTCGCGGCTTTGAAGACCCCCGACGACCTGTTGAAGCGCCAGGCCGAACTGAAGGCGAAGTTTCGCGAAGCCCTGGGCGAGCTGCCCGACGAGAAGACGCCGCTGAACCCCCGAACCCTCGGTCGGGCGAAAAAGGACGGGTACTCGGTCGAGCGCGTCGTTTACGAGAGCCGACCCGGCCACCACGTCACCGCGAACTTTTACCTTCCCGAGGGGGAGGGCCCCTTCCCCGGCGTCCTGGTGCCCTGCGGCCATAGCGCCAACGGCAAGGCGGCCGAACCCTATCAGCGCATCAGCATCTTGCTGGCGAAGAACGGCCTCGCGTCGCTCTGCTACGATCCGATCGGCCAGGGCGAGCGCATCCAGGTCCTGGACGACGCGGGCGCGCCGGCCGTCAAGGGATCGACGGTCGAGCATACGATGGTGGGCGTCGGCGCGTGGCTGGTCGGCCGGTCGGCCGCGGGTTACCGCGTCTGGGACGGCATCCGAAGCCTGGACTATCTGGCGAGCCGACCCGAGGTCGACCCGTCGCGGTTGGGCTGCACGGGGAACTCGGGGGGCGGCACGCTCACGTCCTATTTGATGGCGCTGGACGACCGGATCGCCGTCGCCGCGCCGTCGTGCTACGTCACCTCGCTGGAACGCCTCTTCGCCACGATCGGCCCGCAGGACGCCGAGCAGAACGTCACCGGACAGGTCGCGCTGGGGATCGAACACGCGGATTACGTGCTCATGCGAGCGCCCAGGCCGACGTTGCTTTGCGTCGGCACGCGAGACTACTTCGACGTCGACGGCTCCTGGACCACGTTCCGCGAGGTCAAACGGGCCTACTGCGCCCTGGGGCACGGGGAACGGGTCGACCTGTTCGAGTCCGACGAGACGCACGGGTTCACCCTGCCCAGGCGACAGGCCAGCATGCGCTGGATGCGGCGCTGGCTGCTCGGCAAGGACGACGCCCCGACCGAGGAGCCGTTCCCCGTCGCGTCGGACGCCGAGCTTCAGGTGACGACCAGCGGCCAGGTCCTCAAGGAATACCAGGGGGTCTCGGCGTTCGACCTGAACGCCAGGCGCGCCGAGGCGCTGGCGAAGTCCCGAGCCGATCGGGAATCGGGCCGAGACGCGAAAACGCTTCGCGAAGAGGTCCGCGAGCGGCTGGCGATTCCCAACGTGGGCGGGGACGTCGTCGTCAGCGGACAGGACCGGGCCCTGAGACGTGACGGTCTCCGGATCGATCGCTGGGCGATCACCACCGAGCCCGGCGTGACGATCCCGGTGCTCCTGTTCCGGCCCGAGACGAGGAAGCCGGAACGTCCCACGATCGTTTACGTGGGGGCCGACCGCGCGATCGCCGCGCCCGGGGGAGCCGTCGACGCGCTTTGCCAGGCCGGGCACGCGGTGGCGATCGTCGAGCCCCGAGGAACCGGTGAGACCCGGCCGACCCCCCCGGGACGCGGCGGTTACGGGCATGGTCCGTTCGGAAACGACGAGCGCGAGGCGTTTCTGTCCCTGCATTTGAACCGGCCTTTACTCGGCCAGCGCGTTTACGACGTGCTCCAGGCGCTTCGGGCGATCCGCCCTTCGGACGGCCCGGCCCGGTTCCGGCTGGTGGGAATCGGTGGTGGTGGACCCGTCGCGCTCCACGCGGCGCTGCTGGCCGACGACGTCGCCGAGGTCGAACTGGAAGGCGCGATCCGATCGTGGACCGACGTCGCGACGACTCCGATTTCCAACGGCCAACTGGCCTCGGTGGTGCCCGGGGTCCTGGAATCGTACGACCTCCCCGACCTCGTCAAGGCGCTCGCCCCGCGACCCGTGACGATTCGATCACCCGTGGACCCGTCGGGTCGACCGGCGACCCCCGCGTCCTGATTCATGACCATGATTGAGGTCGTCGACGTCAGGCGACGGGGTGGTCGGTTTTCCCCGCCTCGGCCAGCACCCGGCTGGCCAGGCGGCCGACGTACCACGTCACGACGAAGGTGGCGATCAGGCCGAGGGCCAGAAGCGACCATTCCAGGGGGCTTCGGGAGCGCGTGACGCCGCCGGTGGCGGCCTCCAGGCCGACGCGGCCCGCCGCGCCGATCGAGGCGTAAAGGAACGCGCCGGGAAGCATCGCGACCCAGCTCGTCAGCACGCAGGGCCAGAACCGGATCGCCGTCAATCCGTAAAGATAATTCTGGACGTTGAAGGGTACGGCCGGTGAGAGTCGCAGCAGGGCGACGACCTTCCACCCCCCTCGCTCGATCGCGGCGTCCAGGGCGCTCCAGCGTCGGTCGCGCCCGACGGCACTGGCCACCGCGTCGCGGGCCAGGTGCCTGGCGATCAGGAACGCCCCCGCCGCGCCGACGGTCGCCCCGGTCGAGGCCACCGCCGCGCCGAGGACCGGGCCGAACGTCGCGCCCGCGGCGATCGTCAACGGAGCTCCCGGCAACAAGGCGATGGTCGCCACCGCGTAGGCCAGGCCGAACGCCAGGGGGCCCCAGGGGCCCAGCGAGGCGACTCGCCGGTCGAGATTCGTCATGGCCTCGGGTGTCGCGGCCTGACGCGCCAGGACCGCCAGGGCCGTCACCACGACCAGGAACGCGATCACCTTCCAGGCCGTGCCAAGGCGTCGCGACCGCTCCGACATGCGTATCCTCTCCTCAGCGCTCCTGGACGTTCGACAGACGGTTGTGGCCTCGGAGCGGCCGGCGCGTCAAGCTGTTTCAAGCCGAGCGCCGCGAAGCGCAGGACTTTCCTTGACTTGTTCCAGGGTCACGCCCATGAGCGCCGAGCCTTCCTGGATCGCACTGCTCGACGCGGCGATCGAGACACACCGACACTTGCCCACGTCGCGCTACGCCCAGCTCGCCACGGTCAGGCTCGACGGCCGACCGGCGAACCGCACCGTGGTGGTCCGTGGCCGCTTCGAGCCCGGTTTCCGACCGCTCATCACGACCGACCTTCGCAGCGACAAGGTCTCGGAGCTCTCGGCGACGCCCTGGGCGGAACTCTGCTGGTACTTTTCCGAGACCCGCGAACAGTTTCGCCTCTTTGGCAAGGTCACGCTCGTGGGCGCCGAGGGGGATTCGAAACTCCAGGCGCACCGCCATCGGGTCTGGGTCGATCTTCCCGACGCCTCGAAGCGCTCCTTCGTCGGTCCCGCGCCTGGCGTCGATCGCGAGGCGGACTCGGCCTTCGACGTCGCCATCCCCGAGTCCCCTCCCGATCGCTTCCTCCTGCTGGTCATCGATCCGGAGACCGTCGACTACCTCGACCTGCGCGCCGAGCCTCACGGGCGACTCATGTCCCGGCGCGAGGGGGAACACTGGTCGACGAGGGCGGTGAACCCTTGATCGGATCGTCAGAAAAGGACTCTTTCCTCGATCACGCTTTCGTGAACGAGGACTCTCCCGTATGCTGACGGGTGAACCCTTGGCGTCGCGACCGGGACGATGTGCGAGTCGACTCATGGCGAACCACCGGGCGGACCGCTTGATCGACTCGGTCCTCAAGTCGCGCGTGATCGGCCCTGACGAGACTCCGGTCCTCGATCTGTTGCGGACCGAGTTCACCGACCCGGATCGCCTCGCCGGCGAATTGGTCCGCCGCCGATATCTCACCACGTTCCAGGTGGAACGCCTGCTTCAGGGCCCTGAGGAGGAGATCTTCCTCGGCCCGTACGCCCTCCTGGAATTGCTGGGCGAAGGGGGAATGGGCCGGGTTTACAAGGCCCGGCACTTGCTCATGAATCGGCTGGTCGCGGTCAAGGTCGTTCGCGACGAGTACCTGTCGCTGGGCGAGTCGCGGCAACGGTTCCTGCGCGAGATCGAGGCCGCGGCGCGGGTCTGGCATCCCAACCTCGTTCTGGCGCTGGACGCCTGTCCGGTCGGTGAGCGCTTCATCCTGGTCATGGAGTACGTCGAGGGGACGACCCTCGCCCAGAGGCTCGCCGATCGCGGCCCACCCCCGAACCGACACGCCTGCGATTGGATCCGGCAGTCCGCGCTCGGGCTTCACCACGCTCACGAGCGCGGACTCGTCCACCGCGACGTGAAGCCGTCGAACCTGCTTCTCACGGCCGAGGACCGCGTCGTGAAGGTCCTGGACCTCGGGCTCGCCAGGCTTGAATTGCCGGCCCAGGACGCGGTCGAGGACGAACCGTTGACCGCCTCCGGCGTCGTGATCGGGACGCCCGACTACATGGCCCCCGAGCAGGCGGTCGCCCCGCGGGACGCCGGACCGCCCGCCGACATTTACGGCCTGGGTTGCACATTATATCATCTCTTGACGGGACGGCCTCCGTTTCCCGGCGGCACGCTCACTCAGAAGCTCCTTCGTCACCAACAGGACGAGCCACCCGATCCCTCGTCGTTCCGGGCGTCACTTCCCCCGGGACTGGCCGAGGTGGTGCTCGGGATGATGGCGAAACAGCCCGAGGGGCGGCCTTCCACGGCCGCCGAAGTGGCCGAGTCGCTGTTTCCATTTTGTTCGGCGGCGCGGCTGAGGACCCTTCCGCCGTCCGAACCTCCCCCGCCGATCATGCGGGGCCTCCCAACCCACTGGGTCCCGACGCCTCCCGTTTCCGTGAGTGGGACCGACCTCGACGCGACCTACGACCTGGTTGGCGAGGCCGAGCGCGTGCGAGAGGCCCCGGTGGAGATCTCCGAGACGGAGATCCCACCACCGACGATCGTCGATCGCCCCACGCCGGTGGAGCCCCCCCAGCCCCACCCCCCCCACGCCCACCAATACACCAGGTGGCGCGAGGAGGCCCCCCCCGACACGCCCAGAACCCTCACGACCCCGGCCCCCAAAGCGATCGCCCCCGATTCCCAAGAGCCTCGTCGTCGATGGCTCGGCCCGACGCTCATCGCGGCCCTCGCGGGCACGGCCGTCTGGTGCCTGCTGACGGCCATCCGCGCGATCTGGCGGTGAGACTCGATCGTCCGAGATCATTCGCTAAGATTATAGTTTAATGAACACATGATTTTTTTCAAGGCTCCGAACGAATAGATAGGAGATGGTGAAGTAAAGAGTGAAGACCGCGGCGACGTAAAGTCCGGGCGCATCCTTCGGCGCCCAGGGCTTCACCGCGCCCGCGACGATCGAGTGCAGCACGTAGGCCGCCAGCGCGTTGCGTCCGAAGGTTCGAAAGAGACCCAGCCCTAGCCCGAAGCCGTCGCAGGCGACCAGGAACGGCGCGTAAACCGCCAGGCTGAAGCCCGACGAGAACGCGTGATACGAGAGGCTCCCCGTGCGCTGGCTCATCGTCCAGAGGCTCACCGGGGCGTCTGGCGGTGAGAACGGCGGCGCGGCCAGGTGGCCCGCCACGCCCAGGCAGGACAGCCCGTACCCCAACGCCATCATCAGAATTCCTCCGGCCAGCAGCGCGCCGAACGCCTTCACGCCCCGACGCGCCACCGCGTCATGGGCGAGTGAGCCCGTCAGCAGAGGGATCGTCCAGGTCAGGAAACCCAGAGGACCCCCGTCGATGCCAGGTCGGGCCATCACCCAGTCGTAATAAAACGCCCAGGACAATCCCACATGGAGCGCCGAGACGCCCGCCATGAACGCCAGCCTCGCCGCGGCGCCTCGGCCGATGACCGGAAGGACCAGGAGGGACGCGAGCGCGATGTGAACGAGGGTCTGAAACAGATTGCGCTGAAAGGCCGTCGCGAGGAATCCGCTCGGGCCCATCGCCTTCAGTTCCTCCCAGGTCTTCGCCCCGCCGTCGAGGTGGTAAAGCGCGAACCCGAGCAGGACCAGGCCCGCGCAGCGCCTGGCCACGGCCCACGACGCGGCCCACGCGCCGACCAAGTCCCTTCGGCGGAGGAACGTGAGCCGGTACGCGAAGCCGACGGCGAAGAAGAACTGAGGCATGATCGTGTCGGCATAGCTGCAATAGGTGTTGTGGTGCTTCAGCAGCGCGGGAACGACCGCGAACCCTCCGAGGAAGTTCACCAGCAGCATCCCGGCGACGGTGTAACCTCGGAATTCGTCGAGCGAGGCGATCCGGGAGCTGGGCCTGGATGTGGGGTGGTCGACGGCCGAGGGTCGCGGGGCGGTCAGCGTCGCTTCGCTCATGGAGGGCCTGGGCCTTGGCGGAGTGTCGGGAGGAATCGGCTGTGGGCTTGAAAATAATCCGAGAATCACATCTGAATTTTCGATGGATCGGCGGGCCACGTGGTACGGGACACCGAACCCGTCGGGTTCCGCCTCGGCGAACGGCACGGGTTCGGAGTACCGAACCGCGTGGCACCCTCGGCAGGTTCCACCCATCGGGGAGTCATTCTCGGCGTGTTGCTTTAGACTACCAGAACCGCCGGCCCTTCGCGCTCTGGAAGGGCTGGGCGTTGTGCGGGCTCGCCAGTCAACGATACACTTCGCGAACGGCTGGTCACACCCGACGACCCGGAGGCTCACCGTTGCCCCTGAAGATCTCGGCCTTCCCCAAGTGCTTTCTCGACAAGATCGCCGGCGATCGGTCGATGTCGGTCTTCGACTGGATCACGATGGCCAGGGACCTCGATGCCGACGGCCTCGAGATGTACGACGGTTTCTTCCCCTCGATCGAAGACGACTTCATCGATTCCGTCGGCGAGGCGATCCACTCGGCGGGCTTCGTCATGCCGATGCTCTGCTGCTCGCCCGACTTCACCAACCCGGACCCGGACGCGCGGAAGCGGGCGGTCGATCGGGAGGTCGCGATGGTCCGCGTGACGCGAAGGCTGGGCGGACCCAGGTCGGTCTGCCGGGTGCTCTCGGGTCAGAGATACCCCGGAGTCGACCGGTCCACGGGTCTGGCCTGGGTCGTGGAATGCATCGAGCAAGTTCTCCTGGTCGCCAGGGAGTGCGACGTGATCCTGGGCCTGGAGAACCACTACAAGGACGGCTTCTGGTCGTATCCGGAGTTCGCCCAGAAACAGGACGTCGTCCGTGAATTGTTGAACGCGATTCCCGACCGGACTCATTTTGGCGTGCAATACGACCCTTCCAACGCGATCGTGGCGGGAGACGACCCGATCGGCCTGCTTCGCGCGGTGGCCGATCGGGTGGTCAGCATGCACGCCAGTGACCGCCACCTCGCCGAGGGGGCGACCCTGGACGCCCTGCGGCAAACCGACGGCACCCTCGGTTATTCCCCGGATCTTCGCCACGGCGTGACTGGCAAGGGCCTGAACGACTATGACGCGATCTTTCAAATCCTGGCCGAGCGAGGCTACCAGGGTTGGGTGAGCATCGAGGATGGCATGAACGGCATGGACGAGATGGCCGAGTCGCTGGCGTTTCTCCGTCGCATGTCGGCGAAGTATTTCCCGGAGTGACGCGACGATGGCCAGGCGATTGCGCACGGCGCTGGTGGGCTGCGGCAAGGTGGGATCGATCCACGCGAGCGTCCTCTCGTCCCTTCCGGAGTCGGAACTGGTCGCCCACTGCGACTCCCAGGCGGAGCGGGCCTTCGCGTTCGCGTCGCGATACGGTGGGATCGCGTTTCAGGACGTCGAGTCGATGCTTCGGCTGGTCAGGCCCGAGGCGGTCTTCCTCTGCACGCCCCACCCGCTGCACGCGTGGCCGGCGATCCTGGCGGCCGAGGCCGGAGCCCACGTGATGGTGGAAAAGCCGATGGCCGCCTCCCTGGAGGACTGCGACCGCATGATCGCCGCGGCGCGGAAGGCCGGCGTGCTGCTGGGGGTGGTCAGCCAGCGGCGGTTCTACGAACCGGTCCGTCGGGTCAAGGAGGCGATCGAAGCCGGCAAGATCGGTGAACCCGCGCTGGGGGTCTTCCAGATGTTCTCCTGGCGTGACGAGGCTTACTACCGGTCCGACCCCTGGCGAGGGCGCTGGGACACCGAGGGGGGCGGCGTGCTGATCAACCAGTCGCCGCACATGATCGACCTGCTGCGGTGGTTCCTGGGAGACGTGGCCGAGGTCGGCGGCGCGTGGGCGAACCTCAACCATCCGACCGTCGCGGTCGAGGACACCGCCGTGGCCACCCTGCGCTTCCGATCGGGGGGGCTGGGCTCGATCGTCGCCAGCCTCAGTCAAAAGCCCGGATTGTATACAAAGGTGCATGTTCACGGGTCGAACGGGGCCTCGATCGGGGTTGAAACCGACCGGGGCGCGACGTTCATCGCGGGCGTGACGGCCATCGCCGAGCCCCCCGTCACCGACCTCTGGACCGTCCCCGGCGAGGAGGATCTGCTGGCGTCCTTCCAGCGCGAGGATCGGGCCGCCTTCGCCGCGGTGGACTCGACCACCCACTACCACGCCCTTCAGATTCGCGACTTTCTTCAGGCGGCGATCGAGTCCCGACCACCCCAGGTCACCGGGGAGGACGGCCGGGCCGTCGTCGAGATCATCACGGCCGTCTATCGGGCTCAACGCGAAGCGGCCGTGATCCGTCTGCCCGTCGAGACTCGCCGGACCCACTCGGAGCGGTTCGCCGGCCCGGAGGACGCTTGAGGATCTGTTGCCGGTCGGCGTTCGATGGATTAGGGTCTGGTCAGTGGCCCGCCAGCGGGGGAGGGCCCCGGAATGGTCCGCGCCTCTTGTCGGGAAGGTCGTAGGGATGGGTCCGCTTGTTTTCGAGCCTTATCTCCGCCCCATGATCTGGGGAGGCAGACGCCTGGGGGAACGCTTCGGCAAGAGCCTTCCCGACGCCGGCCCCTACGGTGAGTCGTGGGAGGTCAGCGCCCACCCTCACCATGTCAGCAGAGTGGCCGAGGGTCCGCTGAAGGGGGCGACCCTGACCGACCTGACCGCCAGTCATCCCCAGGAACTCTTCGGAGCGCGGGTTCCCGCCGACGGCGCGTTTCCGCTGCTGGTGAAGCTCCTGGACTGCCACGAGCTGCTCTCCATCCAGGTCCACCCCGACGACGAGCGCGCTCGACGCCTCACCCACGGCCGGGAGCGTTTCGGCAAGACCGAGGCGTGGGTCGTGCTCGAAGTTGGGCCCGAGGGGAAGATCTACTCGGGATTCAAGCCCGGGGTGACCGCCCAGGAGGTCGAGCGACGTCTCGCCTCGGGCACTCTGGAACATTGCCTGCACTCCTATACGCCGAAGCCGGGGGACTGCGTCTTCCTCAAAGCGGGCACCGTTCACGCCGTCGGCCACGGCGTGGTGATGGCCGAGGTGCAACAGTCCAGCGACGCCACGTTTCGACTCCACGACTGGGATCGGCCAGGCCCCGACGGCCTTCCCCGAGCGCTGCACATCTCCGAATCCCTGGAGTCGATCGACTGGAACGCCGGGCCGGTGAACCCCGTCCCCGGCGCGCCGCTTTCGGGCCTTCCAGAATCGGTCTACGGCGAGCGGTTGGTGACCGCCGAGCCGTTCTTGCTGGACCGCTACCAGACCAGCGTTCGATTCGCGATTCCCGACGACGGACGGACGACGATCTGGCTGGTCCTCGACGGCGAGGGTGAACTCGCCTCCCAGGGCGGCGGCGAGCCGTACCGCCGGGCGTTCCAGGCCGGCGAGACGGTGCTGATCCCCGCGACTCGCGGGCCACTGGCCTGGGTCCCCTCCACCGCCGGACTCCTGACGCTGCTGCGCGCCACACTCCCCTGACGTTCGGTTCGGTCCCGCGGGGCCCTTGGCAAAGGGGTTCCGGCGTGCCAAACTACGGGTTGGGGAGACTCCAAAGTTCGGTCGTCTTCCCCGTGCGCAAGCCCGCGACCCACGGGAGCCTGACGTGATCCGACACACTCGCCTTCGCCTCGCGGCGACGGCCCTCGCCGTCGTCGGGACGCTCGCCGCCACCCGCGCGACCCTCGCCCGCCCATACGACCCGACCCCTCTGGCCATCGGGGCCAAGGCCCCCGACTTTCAACTGCCCGGCGTCGACGGCAAGACCCACGCCCTGACCGACTTCGCCGACGCCAAGGTGCTCGTCGTTCTGTTCACCTGCAACCACTGCCCGACCGCCCAGGCTTATGAAGGGCGGATCGCCCGACTCCACGAGGAATACAAGGACGACGGCGTCGCCGTCGTCGCCATCTCACCCAACGACCCCTCCGCGGTCCGGCTCGACGAACTGGGCTACACCGACGTTGGCGATTCGTTTTTGGATATGAAAATTCGAGCGGACGAAAAAGGATTTACGTTCCCTTATCTTTACGACGGTGATACCCAGGAGGTCGCCAAGGCGTATGGCGTGCTGGCCACGCCGCACGTCTTCGTCTTCGACCAGACTCGCGTGCTGCGTTACCAGGGGCGATTCGACGACGCCGAGGTGAGAAAG
>JBFWRA010000033.1:0-11205 GCA_050249155.1 Isosphaeraceae bacterium
GTCCTTCCCGTCCGGGATCGTTCGCGGCGTGGAAGATCAGGCGAATCCGACGGGACGACGATTCTTCCTCCGACTGACCTGCGTGGTCGAAGGAGATCACGCGATGATCGCGACGGCGGATCGTCGACCCTCCAGCGCGACCTCGTTCGCGGTGACCCGCCGCGTGGATTCCTCGGGCCGCTACGCCAGGCACGTCATCGCCCCCAAGAGCGAGTTCAACACGACAAGCGCCCCGATCCTCGCGCGGGACGACTTCGCCGAGGCGGAGGCCGAGGCCCGCGCCCGACGACTCATGGGAGAAGCCGGCGAGGTCGCGGGCTCGGTGACCATCCCTCGGTTCACCGCCGGATACCAGATCGGCGACCGAATTCGGTCGATCCGTGGTCGTGAACTTTCCCTCAGGACCAACGCCGGCGCGCCCCCCGAGGAGGGAGAGGTATTCCCCTCCGTCGTCGGGCTGACCTGGGACTTCGACGGAAAGCAAAAAACCGTCCTGCAACTCTCCGACCACCGAGGCGAACGCGGATGACCAAACACGACGAAGCCAAGACTCTGGCACGACGCGGCGAGACGCTCGCCGGAGACCTCCAGCGATTGGGGCAGGACGCCCCGGTCGGCGCTCCCAGCGTTCTGGCGAGGACCAGGGTGTCGACGTCCTACCCCTCCACGGCACGGTCCTTCCACTCGTGCGTACCGGTGACGCTGCTGGGAACCGAGGTCGAGGGTGGGCCTGGCGTGTTCGCTGAAAGCGCGTCCTCGTTCCTCGCCCTGAATCTGGGATCCAAGGTGCCCCCGCCTGGAACGTATATCCTCGCCACGTTCGTCGCCGACCGTTGGGTCTTCCGCCATGACGTCTGATTCGCTCCGACCAATCCGCGACCGCCAGACCGACACGGGGAACGCCGTGGGACGACGGATGACCTCTGTCGCCCCGAATCACCCCGCCGTGGTCGGCCGGATCTTCGCGAACCCCACCCTGCCCACGCAGGGGGGACGGTACTTCAGCGCCCGGCCAGTTCACGTCGGCGGAGCCGAGGTGGAGTCCGGCCTCGGAACGCTCACTCCGGACTCCGCGCGGTCGTTCCTCGTCTTCGTGCCGGGGGCCTCGGCCCCGGCGGTGGGGGATGACCTGGTCTGTCGGTTCGTGGGCAACCGCTGGGTGGCCGAACGCTCCGTGCCCGGCGTGGGGAACGATCAGGTGGTCGTGCCGGGTTGTCCCTGCGCCTCATCTCCCCGAGTCCTGCGGATGTCTTCGAGCGACCCGCTCAGCAACAACAGGATGTTTCAGGACGCCACCATCGAATACAGGGCGTTTCCCGCCGCGCTTTCGCCTCTGGGTCTCACTGGCGAAGGATACCTGAGCACGTTGACCTATACCGACGAAACGTCAGTCAGTCCATTTTGGTATCACGTCACCTGTTCCCAGGGTTTTTATACATTGACTCGTTTGTATGCTTCCTTTGCCGCCGGGCCTCCCTATCGGGACGTGGTTCGATACAAGTGGCTCATGGGTGTGACCGGCAACACCTGTCAACCCTTCTTGCTCTCCAGCGGATTGATTTACTCGGGTGGTGATCCAAGTTGCGTCGTGACGATCACCGAGTGATCCGAGATTTCCACGATGAAGTGTCCCACCTGTCCGGTGATCGAGATTGGCGACAGACGATGCCTCGGCGAAGCGGTCTCTCGTCTTTGTCAGCTCGCGCGCGAGCGAGCCGACTACCGGCGCGAATTACTGAGGCTGGCTCGCCCGTGGAGTCCCGGCGCGATCGCTCCCGTCGCAACGATCGAGGAATCGTTGGCGGCGGTCGCTCGCTGCCCCGATCGGGGTGAAACTCTTCCGGCTTCTCAGCAGCCCGAATGTGGCTGCTTCGAATGGACGGCCTGCCGGGCTGGCAGGGGCGAACGAGCGGGCCGGGTGACGCTCCAGGATTGCCTGGCCTGCGTCACCGGGGGCTGACCACTGAGTGGTCTCAAACGAATCAGACCGGGTCGACTTTCGCGTCCCCCGCCTTCACACATTCCAAGTCGCTCAAAGTGTGGAGTCCGGGAGGCAACTCGGCTTCCTCGATCAGCATGTTCGGGATGTCGTCCTTCACGGTGAATCGCGGGCCGCAGCGGGTGCAGATGAGCACGTCCCCTTCACGGCGGAGCGGGGCCTTGCCCATCGGGCAGACGAGCAAGGCCAACAGATCCTCATTCAACATGGGGTTTCCGTCCCTTCGAGGCCGTTGGGGCGAGGCCGTCGCCGGTCGCGGGCTCCTTCCGGCGGAACGGCCCGTTCGGGTGGCCCGGTTCACAGGCTTTTCTCTCGCGTATTATGCGAGGGACGCCCCGTCCAGTGAAGGCCAATCATCTTCCGCTCCGCGGTTCACCGCGTCTGGCGGACCTGTGTCGTCGCTTGATTGTTGATATCAATTGACGTGAAGGCGACGACGTGTGGGGAACGCCAGGCCGTCACGACCGGAACGCCGGGAGATCCAAGGTAGTTGCTGGCGATCTGGACCGCGCGCCCGCCCCGGGAGAATGGTCGGAAGCTCACCATCGGTGACGGAACCGTCGCGCCGTGATTCATCGGGCTCGTGGTGGAGTGGTCCATCACGTGGCCGACCAGGCCAAGGTCGGCCGTGTTCCAGACCGAGATCGTTCCCGCCTGGTGGCCCGACTCCGGGGTCGTGATCAGATTGGCCTGGTAGCTCGGCACCGTCGACGGCGCGACGTAACCCACCGCGACCCGCGCTCCGGACCGCCCGCCTCCCCCCGCGTTGAACGTGAAGAGCGTTTTCGGGTTCGCGACGCCGTTGGCGATCTCCTGGCCGTCGATCGCGGTCACGATCGGCTCGCGCCCCTTGCCCGCGGAGACGATCAGATCGTCGAAGTTGTCCCCGTTGACGTCACCCGCCGCGACGTTCACCCCGCGCGGGAACCGTCCGGGCAAGATCCCGCTCACCTCGCGAATCATCCGTCCATCCAGGTCGAACAGTCGGACGACCGCCGCTCCGTTGGCCCTGGAGCCGACGGCGACCTCCGCCTCTCCGTTGGGCCCGAACGCCCCGACGGCCACGCTGACTCCGCCGCGTGCCCGAGGGCCGACGAACGCCTGAAAGCGCGAGCGAGGATTGAGCGCGCCATCGTCGTAGACCGTCACCGCCGCGTGGTGCTGCGCGGTCCCCATCGCCACGGTCTGATAAAACTGTGTCGATCCTAGGGCCGAGGCCGTCGCGACCCCGCCACGATAGGACGACGGGAACGGATGGACGGTGCCCAGGTTCGTTCCCTCGCCGTTCAGGATCACGGCCGAGGGGTTCCTCGACGCCTCCGTCCCGAACGCCATCCGGAGCCCTTCCACTGGCCCGAATTGCAGGACCGGCGACATCATGCCTTGATCCTCATGCTTGAGGATGTGGCAGTGGAAGACGTACTTCCCGGCGAAGTCGTTGGCCTTGAAACGAATGGTGACGCTGCCGCCGGCTGGTAGGTCGATCACGTCTCGCCCGGAGATGTACGCGAGCGAGCTCGAACCCGGCGGTGGCGTGACCGTCGGGTCCACGGGAACGCCGTTGACCTTCGTGACGATGAAGTCTCCCTGGTGGATGTGGAACGGGTGGTTCGCGCTGGCGTTTGGGTTTGGAGGATTCGTGAGGGTCCATTCCTCCACAGTCCCAATTTGCACCTGGGGCATCACCCCCTCGCCGAACACCTCGCCGTTGATCAGAAAGAGGTTCTCGGCGGGCGTTTGCCCGGGAAGGATCGAGAATTCAAAGGTGCGGGACACGTCGGGCGTGGCGTAAAACAGGGGGTCGACCGTTCCGACCGGGTTGAAGACCGGCGGCGGTGTCGAGACGGGCTCTCCTTCGACCTGAATCGTGGCCAGCACATAGAACTGTTGCTGGCCGGCGACGACCGCCGGCTTGTCCTGCCCCCCCCAACCATCGATCAAGTAGTACGTCCCGGGCGTCGTGGGGGCGGTGACGGCCATCGTCAAGCGGTTCCCGGGCATCACCAGGGTGGCCGCGACCAGGTCTTGCATCCGGGTCGCGTCGGCCGCCAGGGACAACGCGTAGGGCTGGACGTTTTGACCGTTGCCATCCTGCACGAGCAGGGTCGCGTCCCAGGGATTCTGAAGGTCGTCGTCGGTGATCGCGACGTTCACCCCGCCGAAGGGACCGATCGAGGCGAGGTTCCAGACCTGGGTCTCGCCAGGGCGTACCGTGATCGTTGGATTGACTTGGCCGTTGATCCGTTTCTGCCAGCCCTCGTAAAACTTGGTCCCGCTCTTCCCCGCGGTGTAGTTCGTAAGTCGGCCGTTCTGGATGTTCACCTCGGTGATCCCCAGATACCGCTGGGTGATCTGGTCCTTGTATTGCGGCCAGGGATCCAGCGGATCTCCCACCAGCAGCATGCCGGCGAGCCCTCCGTAGACCTGTTCGTGAGTCGACATGTGACGATGAACGTGATACCAGTTGATGCCGGGAGGCTGCTCGTCGGGGACCGCGATCGCGACGTCCATTCCCTGCCCTGGCGTGATCTCCCGGTAGACGTTGTCGCCGTTGTTCAGGTCGGAAACGTGCAGGCCGTGCGTGTGGAGGTTGGTGTTGAAGACGACGTTCGCCGGAGTCCCGGGCTCCGCGAGGTTGTCGTTGACCCTGAGCCGCAAGGTCTCACCACGCTGAAGCTGGAGAATCGGTCCGGGCGCTTGCGCGGCGTGGGATTGCCCATAGGCATCCACCTGGTACACCATCGCGTAAACCGGCTTGTTTGGGTTGTTGCCCGAGTTCGGGTCGGGAGGGGAGCTGAAGATCGGCTCGCCGCCGTAGAGGATCGGGTCGCTGTCGAGCCCCGCCTTGACCATGTTCAGGGTCGCGTCGAGGCTCCCGTTCTGACTCTGAATCACCGGGGGTGTCCGAAGCGCCTCCGAGGGATAGAGGTTCGCCGGTGGCATGAACAGGTTGGCCGCGGCGAGCAGGTCCCGGGTCTCCAGTCCTTCGACGCGAATTGTTCCACGGACTTTTCCACGAGCTCGTCGCCCTGTCTGACTTCGCATCGAGTTCTCCTCGCACACGGCCCGCCAAGCGGAACCTTGACCGCCACGGATGGATCGACGCGCGGAGTCCTCAAGCCATCCCGGCACGAGGCGACGGACCCTCTTCCAGTCCCGTGGCACCGTCGTCGCGAGGCTCTCAAACCCGCCCTGAATGGTTGAGATACTCGGACGAGGACGTTGACCAACTCAAGGGAACGTGCCGACTTTCGACCGAGCCGACGCTACGACCCGCTTAATTTGACAGGGCTCACGCCCTCACGCGTGAACTCTGGCCCGCGAGGGCCCGGTGGTGGAGCGAACCCGTCGAGCCCGGGACGAGAATCACTCGCGTGTCGTCTGGGGTTCGGCTTGATTTTGGAGCGAATCGGGTTCCGAGGAGGGCGACTTCCGGTTCCCCACATGGCTTCCCCGTCCTCTCCTTCACAATTCTTTCACGACGGGCTCCCGAATGACGCTATGATCTCGGACGCTCCTCACCACAGGTTCCGCTCGGCATGTCGCCGAACCACGTTCAAGTCACCATCGCCACGGGAGTTTCCATGTCGAGGAAGACGATCGCCACGACTTGCCTGGCCACGATCGCGATGACGTCCGTGGTCGGCTTTGGCGCGTGGAAGGCTCAGGAACCCGGCGGACCTCCCTTCGGAGGAGGGGGTCGGCCAGGCTTCGGGCCAGGTCCGGGAGGACCGACGCCGGGCTTCGGACTCGGCATGTTCCTGGCGCCTCGGGTGATCGAACTGGCGGACGGTGACGGAGACGGCCGACTCACGCCCGAGGAAGCCTCAAAAGCCGCCGAGACCGTTGTCCGCGAGGCCGACGTCGAGAAGCGAGGGACGATCGACGCGGTCACCCTGGGCCGCGCCGTGAACCGTCGGCTCGGTCCTCCTCCCGGCTTCGGACCAGACCTCCCTCCCGGCGATTTCGGCCCAGGCACGTTTCTGGCTCCCAGGTTGCTCGAGGCCGCCGACGCGAACAAGGACGGACGCCTCACCCCCGAGGAAGCCTCCCGCGCCGCCGGTCGTTTCGTCCGGGAGGCCCAAAACGGCGTCATGGATGAACCGACCCTCGCGGCGGCCTTGAACCAAAGCATGAGTCCGCCACCAGGTCTTGGCCCGGGTGGTCCCGGGGGTCCGATGGGACAGCCCCGCGAACTCGTCAAGGAATTCGACAAGAACGGCGATCAACGGCTCGACGCAACGGAGCGCGCCCTCGCTCGCGAGTCACTGAAGACGAACCGGCCCCCCGGGGGCGGTCGCTTCGGCCCGCCGATGGGGTTCGGGCCTCCCCCTGGGTTCGGTGTTGAGGAAGGCCCCGTCGTGCCGGGACCTCGCGTCTTCCCCGCCGACGTCGCGGTTCACCCCGATCAACCCCTCTACGAGCCGACCATCCTGCGCACCCTGTTTCTGGACTTCGAGGGGACGGACTGGGAGCGGGAACTGGCCGACTTTTACCGCAGCGACGTGGACGTTCCCGCCACGCTGACGGTCGACGGCCGCGAGTACCCGGGCGTCGGCGTCCACTTTCGAGGAATGTCGTCGTACTTCACTGTCCAGGAGGGGCGAAAGCGGTCGCTCAACGTCTCACTCGACCACACCACGCCGGACCAGCGGCTCGACGGCCACAAGACGCTCAATCTCCTGAACGCCCACGAGGACCCGACCTTTCTTCACACGGTCCTGTACTCGGAGATCGCCAGGAGGTATATCCCGGCTCCCAGGGCGAACTTCGTCCGGCTGGTCATCAACGGCGAGAGCTGGGGCCTTTATGTGAACGCCCAGCAATTCGACAAGGTCTTCCTGAACGACTTTTACAAGACGGACAAGGGCGCGCGTTGGAAAGTGCCTGGAAACCCCGGCGCCGACGGCGGACTCCGATATCTCGGGGACGACCTCGCCGAATACAAGCGACGATACGAGATCAAGTCGGCGGACGCCCCGAACGATTGGCGGGCGTTGATCACGCTCTGCGAAACGCTGGAGAAGACCCCGGCCGATCAGCTTGAGGAAGCCTTGAAGCCCATGCTCGACGTCGACGGGGCGCTCTGGTTCCTCGCGTTGGAGGTCGCGCTGGTCAACGGCGACGGCTACTGGACCCGCGCCAGCGACTACAGCATCTATCGCGATCCCAAAGGGATCTTTCACATTATTCCTCATGATATGAACGAGACGCTTCAGCCCGCGATGATGTTCGGTCCTGGTGGTCCTGGCGGCCCCGGTTTTGGTCCTGGCGGCCCCGGTTTTGGTCCTGGTGGTCCTGGTTTTGGTCCTGGCGGGGGACCGTTGGGTAAGGCCATCGGGAAAGGTCGGCGGGGAGGACGTCGGGGACCGGGAGGTGGCCCTGGCGGGTTCGGGACCGGGGGTGCCGAACTGGATCCGCTGGTCGCCCTGGACGACCCGCGCAAACCTTTGCGCGGCAAGTTGCTGGCGGTTCCCGCGTTGAGGACGCGCTACCTGGAGCGCGTTCGCGCCATCGCGGAGAAAGACCTGGACTGGAAGACGTTGGGGCCGCTCGTGTCGCGTTACCGGGCCCTGATCGAAAAGGAGGTCGAGGCGGACACCAGGAAGCTGACGTCCCTCGCCGCGTTCCAGAGCGCCCTGGCGGAGGCCCCCCCGGCCGTGGACGTCGCCAAGAACTCGGTCCCGGGACCGGGGCGAAGGACCGCCAACCTCAAGGAGTTCGTCGAGGGGCGTCGGCGGTTCTTGCTGAATCATCCCGAGATCAAGAAGCTCTCCCCGACGTCAGAGACGCGCTAACCAGGTGGAGTTGACTCGATGCGTCCTGGTCCCCTCGTGGCCGTCCGCGCGACGGTGATCTCCACGCGGACTCAAGACCAATCCATGTGGAACCGCGAATTCCCGATCGAGCTCAAGTTCCTCGTGAGCGAGACCCAGGCCGAGCGGATCGCCTCGTGGGCGTCGCTTCACCTCGCCCTGGACCCGCACGCCGGGGCGTTCCGACCTGACGGGTACAAGGTGACCAGTCTCTACCTGGACACCCCCATGCTCCACGTTTACCACCGACGCGGTTCGTATGCGCGCGCCAAATATCGAGTCCGGCGTTACGACGAGTCCCCGACGCTGTTCCTCGAGCGCAAGTGCAAGGTGAAAGGCCGGGTCTGGAAGCGTCGGACCGAGATCTTGGGGACGGAGCTTGACCGGTTCCTGGAGCCGGCCGACACGGTCTCCTGGAACGGACGCTGGTTCGCGCGTCGGGTCGAGGCTCGCGGAATGGTTCCCACCTGCGTGGTGTCCTACGATCGGATCGCCCGGATCGGCGCGAGTCTCAACGGTCCGATCCGTCTCACCGTCGATCACGGGTTTCTTTGCCGGTCCGCCGCGGGCTTCGACGTTCCCCGACTGTCCGACGATCGCGGGTTTTTCACGGGTAAAGGGGTCGTCGAGCTCAAGTACCGCGTCGCCATGCCCGGCCTGTTCAAGGCGTTGACCCGTGAATTCGGGCTCAGCCCGGCCCGGCCGTCGAAGTATCGAGCGGGGGTCGAGGGCTCCGGAATCTTCGCGAGTCTGAAAGAGGGGATTGATGCCTGAGTGGCTTTCCCCCGCCGTGGCGGGTGCTCCCGGGGCCGATCTCGGAACGCTTTTCTGGAGGCTTGGAGTCGCGGCGCTGCTGGGGCTGGCGGTGACGGGACTCTACCGATGGGCGAGGCGCGGAGAGTCGGCCCCGGCCAACCTCGCGACCACGCTGGTCCTGCTGTCGGTGGTGATCGCGATGGCGACCCAGGTCATTGGCGACAACGTCGCCCGAGCGTTCAGCCTCGTGGGCGCGCTGTCGGTCGTGCGATTCCGGACGGTCGTCAAGGACACGCAGGACACGGCCTTCGTGATTTTCGCGGTCGTCGTGGGGATGGCGGCGGGGGCCGATCACCTGGCGGTCGCCCTCGTCGGACTGGTGGTCCTGGGCGTCGCCTCGGTCGGCCTATGGCCTCCCCGACGCCCTGGCGTCTGGGTGAAGTCGGCTGGCACCCTGACCGTCCGGGTCGCTCTCGCCGATGAGGTCCGGGCCGCCCTCGAACAACGGATCGCCGGTTTGACGGAACGGTTCGAACCCATCGCCGCCTCCACCGCCCGCCAGGGAGCGGCGCTGGATTTAAGCTACCGTCTCCGCATCCGATCCGACTGCCCCCCCGTTAATTTGGTGGCCGAACTGAACCAACTCGAAGGCGTTGAGAGCGTCGACCTCAAGAGTGACGAGTGAGACCTCGACGAATGAGGATATGCGGAGGTCAAGCGGAGGGTTTCCGGGGAGTTCTCGGTGAATCCTGGGGTCGAGGCCCAGATCCGCGACGTCGAAGCGCGTTCCGCCGGGAGGTTCGGCGGAACGCTCAAGGCGGATTCGCCTGACTCAACGTCAGGATTGAGCGGTTCTTTGCCTGCGAACGACGTTGCATCGCTCATAGGCGTCCCGGACCGCCCCGTGGGCGCGTTCCCAGGTGAGGCCGTCGCGCTCCTTGGCGCGCCAATCCTTCTGAAGTCGCTCCTCGACGGTTTCGTAGTCGACGTCGCCGTACGCGGCCTCGGCTTCGGCGCCGTAACGGTAGGCGGGGAGGTACGTATCGAACGTGTCGCCTTCCCTGACGTAAGGGCGGGTCGTATAGTTGTCCCTCAGCCAATTGTCCTCGGTGGTCGGGTCGATGATCTCGCCGACTCCCTTGCCGGCCAGGCCACCGGCGACGGCTCCCACGGCGGCTCCCACGGCCGCGCCCGCGGGTCCGGCGACGGCACCGATGGCGACGCCGCTCGCGGCGCCGCCGATCGCCGCTCCAATTCCCGTCTCGATCGGATGCGAACCCGGCTGATCGGTGATGGGATCCGCGTTGCGGTCGCCACGCGGTGGGACGTCGACTTTTCGTTCCTTATCGGGGTAAGCCACGGCGATTCTCCGACTGGTGAAACCGAAAGGACCCTGGAACGTCTCCCGGGTGTTGATCGAATGATCGATGCAGATCCGATGCCCAACTCAGGTCGAGAAGCGGGTTTCTCGGCCGCGCCCCGGAAGATCGCATCAGAACGCGATTCTTTCAGGCTCCTGACGAGACGAGGCCATCCGCATCGCGGAGGACGCGACCCGACGAGCCTGGAGGCGTTGCCTGGAGTGGCGATCGGAGATACGATGCGGTCGGCGCGTGACAAGTCCGAGTCGTCAAGGACTTCCGAATCGAGGGTCAAGAGTCCGAAATGTCGGGTTCCTACGTCGTCCGTTATGGCCAGATGCGGTTCCTGGGTGAGTACATCGGCCTCCCGGGTCAGGACCATCCGCGCGCTCAGAAGGTCGTCGTGCGGAGCGACCGGGGAACCGAGGTCGGCGAGGTGCTTTGTCCAGCGACCGACAGGACCGCGCTCTTTCTCGAAAATCCCTCGCGAGGCGAGATCCTCAGGCCCGCCACCAGCGAGGATCTGACCGCCGAGGCCAGGCTTCCCGAGATCCGCTCAGGGGCGTTCGCGACTTGCCAGGAGTTCATCGGCCGACGCCGCCTTCAGATGGACCTGGTCGACGTCGAGGTCATTTTCGGTCGCGAGCGAATGGTCTTTTACTACCTCGCCGAGAAGCGCGTCGACTTCCGGGAGCTGGTCAAGGATCTCGCCCGAGCGATGCAGACCCGGATCGAGATGCGGCAGATCGGCGTCCGCGACGAGGCCAAGTTGCTGGCGGACTACGGAGACTGCGGCAAACCCGTGTGCTGCAACACGCACCTTTCCCGGATGCCGCCCGTCTCGATGAAGATGGCCAAGCTTCAGAAAACGACCCTGGACCCCTCGAAGATCTCGGGGCGTTGTGGCCGGCTCAAGTGCTGCCTGCGCTACGAGTTTGACACCTACCAGGCCCTGGAACGCGAATTGCCCCCCGTGGGTGCCCGAGTGGTCACCCAGCGTGGCCAGGGCCGGGTGCTCGCCCAGGAACTGCTGGCCAGGAAAGTGATCGTCGAGTTTGAAGACCGCCGCAGAACTCTCGTCAGCGGCGACGAGATCCTCGGCGTTGAGAAACCCAAGGCGAGGTCTGGGCGCGACGACGACGAACGCATCGTAGCCTGATTAGTCACAAAGATATAATTTTATGTTTACGATTTCGCCTGGCGGGAGAGGGAATCGTTCCATGAGTCTACGCGAACACCTGGCCGGCGTGCTGGCCCAAGACCCCCGATACAC